>CAYMWZ010000054.1:0-13798 GCA_964394385.1 uncultured Nitrospinaceae bacterium
GTGCGAGGAGGAGTTGGGCTGGCGCCCGGAGATCGCCGAGCCGGCGGGGTAGGGCCGCTTGGCCCGGCTCAGGGGGTGCCCTCGAGGAGTTTCCCCAGCTTGTCCGCGGCCTTGAGCCCGTGGCCCGTCACGGGGACGACCACCGTGGGCGAATCCGCCAGCCTTCCGGCGCGGGCCAAGACCTCGGCCCCGGCGAAGGGGACCGCGCTGGTGGGCTCCATCAGGATTCCCCGGCGGGCGAATTCCCGGAGGATGGGGGGAAGGGCCTCGTCTTCCACTGTCAGGGCCTCTCCCCCCGACTCCCGCACCGCGGCCAGCATCTGCTTCCACCGGATGGGCCTCGTGATGCTGATCCCCTCGGCCAGGGTAGGCCGGGCTTCGGTTCCGGGAAGCACGGTCAAGTTCTCCTTCCACATCCGGACCATCGGGGCGCAGCGGGCGGACTGGACGGCGAAGATCTTGGGCAGCTGCTGGATGTAGCCTGCCGCGAGAAGCTCGCCAAATCCTTTGTGTGCTCCGATGAGCATGGAGCCGTGGCCCGCTGGAACGATGACCGCATCCGGCGCCCGGCCACCGAGCTGCTCCCACACCTCGAATGCCCAGGTCTTCGTCCCGTGGTTGAACCAGCAGTTCCAGAAGTGGCTGGCGTAGAAGCGCGCCCCGGCCGCGGCCATCGCCGCCTCGGTGGTCGCTTGGCGGGGCCCCGGAATCTTCTTCAGGCGGGCGCCGTAGGCGGCGATCTGGGCGCACTTGGCCGTGGAGGTGTCGGCGGGCACGTACATGTCGCAGGCAATCCCCGCCCGGCCCGCATAGGCGGCGATGGAGGCCGCTGCGTTGCCGGAGGAGTCGCCCAGGACCTCGCGCACTCCCCATTCGCGGACCTTGCTGATCAGGACCGTCGCCCCGCGATCCTTGAACGAGCCGGTCGGAAACAGGAAGTCCAGCTTGCAGAGGATCTCCCGGCCCGCGAAAGGGAAGGCCACCAATGGGGTCATGCCCTCGTCCATGGTGACGATGTGAGCGTCCTCCCGGACGGGGAGGGCCTCGCGGTACCTCCACAGGCTCGCCCGGCGGGCGGCCAGACCTTCCCGGGGAAATATTCCGCGCACCTCCACGTCGAGGGGCCCGCCGCAGCCGCAGCGCCAGCGGGGCGCGTCGGCGGGGTACTTGGCCGCGCAGTCCAGGCAGCGAAACGGGGAAGCCGCCATGGTTCTCTCCTCGGCCGGGGTGGGATATATTGGGTGATTCAACGTCATGGACGCGACTATTATACCACCTGCCGCTTCGGCGGAAATCCTGCGAGGGAAGTTGGATGGAAAAATGTGACGTCGAAACCCCCGCGCCCCTAGTCGATCGCGCCCGGATGGAGCGCAACGTCCGCCGGATGGTGGAAGTCGCGCGCCAGGCAGGGGTGCGCCTCCGCCCTCACACCAAGACGCACAAGTGCCCGGCCATCGCCAAGATCCAGCTCTCCCTGGGCGCCGAGGGGATCGCGGTGGCCAAGCTCGGAGAGGCCGAGGCCATGGCGGCAGCGGGGATCGACGACATCTTGGTGGCATATCCCATCGTGGGAGAGAAGAAGCTCGGGCGCTTCCTCGACCTCAATGCGCGCATCCGGGCCGCCTGCACCACGGACTCCTACGAGGTGGCGGCGGGGATCTCCTCCGCGGCGCAGGCCCGGGGGCAGACGGCGCGCCTCCTCGTCGAGGTGGATTCCGGGATGCGGAGGGTGGGCCTTCCCCCGGGGGAGGCCGTCCTCGGGCTGGTCCGGCGGATCGCGGACCTCCCGGGGGTGCACTTCGCGGGCCTTCTCACCCACGGGGGGATGGACCGCCACGCGCGCGATGCCGGGGAGCTGCCCCGGCTGGCCCGCCAGGAGTGCGAGGCGTGCCTGGACACGGCCGAACTGCTCCGCCGGCAGGGCTTCCCGGTGGAGGAGATCAGCGTGGGGACAACGCCTCTCGCCCGCTTCGGGGGCGCGCCGGGGATCACCGAACTCCGCCCCGGCACCTTCGTCTTCTACGACGTGAGCATGGTGAGCCTCGGCGCCGCCACCTTCGACGATTGCGCCTACACCCTCCTCACCACGGTGGTCTCCCGCCATCGCGACCGCCTCGTCATCGACGCTGGCTCGAAGACCCTCAGCAACGATCGTCCGGCGGGCCACCTCTACACGAGCGGCTTTGGAGTCGTCGTGGACCACCCCCATCTTCGGGTGGACCGCCTGAGCGAGGACCACGGCGTCCTGACCATCACGGGAGAGGGACCCCTCCCCGCCATCGGGGATAAGCTCGAGATCATCCCCAACCACGCGTGCCAGTCCGTCAACCTGCATGACTCGCTATTCGTGGTTGAGGATGGAAAGGTGACCGGCGACTGGCGCGTCGAGGGGCGCGGCAAGACCGTCTGACCGCGCCCCCCGACGGCGCCAAAAGATTTCCCGCTCACAACCTTTTCGGACGCTCTTTCGCTTCTCCTCTACTTCTTACTTCTCGTCGAGCCATACGGTCGAGAGATCCTGGTTCAGATAGTGGCTTGGGCTGATCTTCCACCCCTTCACGGAGGAGCGGTGGGGGATGATCCGGTACCACCACAGGGTGATGAAGTAGCGGGCCTCTTCGTCGAGAACGCGCTTCTCGAACTGGCGCATGAGCTTCTGCTGCTCTTCCAGGTCGCCGGAGCTGTTCATCTTGCTGAAGAGCTCGTCCAGCACCTTGTCCTCGTAGTTCGCGTGGTTGCTGCCCGAGACCGACTGCGAGATGAACTTGGAGACATCCGCCAGGGGGTTCACCACCGCCTGGCAGTTGAAGTCGATGCTCACGTCGTACTTATCGGAGCGGCTGCGGAGCACCTGATAGAAGGGCCCCGTCGGCTGAACCCACTGCTTCACCTTGAGGCCGACCTGCCGCCACTGGTCGATGAGCCAGGTGCCGACGATCTTGTAGGGCTGATCCACGGCGCGGTTGTGGAGGGTGAACTCGAAGCCGTTCGGGTAGCCCGCCTCGGCCAGGAGCTTCTTCGCCTCGGCGCGCGACTTCGCGATGTCGGGCCAGTAGCCGGCGAGCTTCTCGAGCTCTTCTTTCTTGGCGGCCAGTGGGTGGCCCGGGAACACGACGCCGCCGGCCGTCTTCACGATGGCGATCTGCGACAGGTATTTCGAGCCTTGCCAGCGATCGACGGCCAGGGTCAGCGCACGTCGCACCCGGACGTCGTCGAAGGGCTTCTTCAGATGGTTGGGGGCAATAAGAAGGGAGCAGTTCCAGTCGCTTTCTTGGACCGTGAGCTTGTCCCCGAGAGCGCTCTTCAGGTCGTCGCGGCTCTTGGGCGGGAAGCCGCGGAACTCGATGTGCGCCCGGCCGCCCCGGATGGCTTGAACGCGGACGGACTCTTTGTCGGCGAAGATGGCGCGGAAGCCGTCCAGGTAGGGCTTGCCCTTGTGGTAGTAGTCGGGGTTGCGCACGCCCTCGATGAAGGCGCCTGCCTGGCGCTCCTTGAACTTGAAGGGCCCCGAGCCCAAGATGTTTTTCTCGTACCAACGCGCGTCCTTGTCGAGAGTCTTCTTGCTGTAGATGAAGTTGTAGGGGCTCGCCAGCGAGGGCATGAAGGCCCCCGAAGGGAACTTCAGCTCGAAGACCACGGTATCGTCGTCAGGGGCGGAGACCTTCGCCACCATGGGGAACTGGCCCTTGCGGGCGCTGGCCACGCCTTCGGGCGGGAAGATGATTTTGTTGAAGCTGGCCGCGACGTCCTGGGCGGTCACCGGCTGGCCGTCCCAGAACTTGGCGTCTCTGCGGATCTTGAAGGTGTACTTCTTCCCTCCGTCGGTGGGCTGGGGCATCCCGGTGCACAAGTCGCACACGAAGTCCGTCGGAGAGGCGGGATCGTCCGGATTCACCCGGATCAGCACGCTGTAGAAGGGAGCGATCGGGTGGATCAGGGCGAAGGTGGTCTCCCGGTGGCCGTCGAAGCTGGGCGGCTCGGCGGGAACAGCCATGATCAATGTGCCGCCGCGCTTGGGCGTATCGGCCGCCGCGGGGCCGGCCGCCCAAAGGGCGAAGGCCAATGCCAACGTCAAGCCGATGAAGATTTTGTACCGGAAGCTGGGCATACGGTGATTCCTCCCTCTCCAGGAAGGGTTGTGGGCACATCGCTCCGGGAGGCCCTCCGCCTCGCTGGGGGTGGCAGGGCGCGGCCCGGGCGCGGAAAGTTCAGCGAATTTTTGGGGTCGAACCGAAAGGATGGTGAGGTTGCGGTGTGCACCCTCCAAGCAGACGGCCGGGAAGAAGCTGAGCAATCTTCGCTCGAAGACAATCCCCCTGGCTAAGGCCCATTATTATAGCACAAGGGCTCGGGGGGCGCCTTTATTTCTATTCCGGCATCTACCCGGAGGGGCCACCGCCCCCCCCTTGGCGAGAGGATCCGGCCCTCCTCCGGAAGTCCGCCATCCCTCTCAATCGGTCGTGAATTTCTTGGCGAGGAGGGGGAACAAATCCGCCATGGACTCCCCCTTTTTGAACCGCTCGGAGACCTCTTTCTCGATCGCCTGGATTCGCTCCACGTGACGCCGCACCTCGGGAATGCAGCGCCAGGGGACCACGGCCACCCCGTCGATGTCGGCGATCACGATGTCCCCCGGCTCCACCTGGACGCCGCAGCATTGGACCGGAACGTCCCTGGCGACGACCTCGAGCCGGCGGGGGAAGGCGTTGCTCCAGACGCTCAGGCACCACACGGGGAAATTCAAGGCGCGGATGTCCTCAACGTCCCGCGTGGCGCCGTCGATCACTGCTCCAACCGCTCCCCGGCGCAGGCAGGTGCGGCTCGCGCCCCCTCCCCAGGCCGCCAGGGGCGAGCCAGCCGCCGCCACGATCGCGATCGAGCCGGCCGGGAAGCGCTCGACGACGTCGTAGAGGCTATAGGGCGCCTTCCGCGGGGCTTGGATCGGGGCGAAGACCATGGTCGCCGCGGCTCCGACCGCTCGGGGGAGGGTTCCAGGGACCGCTGGCCGGAGGCCCTCCATGACGAGGTTCATTCCCAGCGCCGTCGCCGTGTCGGCGACGGTGGCCGTGGCCACTCGAGAAAAGAATTCCACGTCAGGATTCATGGCTTCTCCTCGTCCGGCCGCGGCGCGCCCGGGATTTCATTTGGAAGGAGTTACGCCGGAACGTGGCAGAGTATAGCATTTTCCTTTATGGATTGCATGGACGCCGGCCAGCGGTGGGAGAGCCTCTGCCGGTCAGGGGGAGAGTTGACTGTTCCGCGCCGCATGGGGCATTTTGCGCTGTCACGCTTTTTTCCGACGGATTTGGAGGTTTGCATGGAAGAGTTGAGAGTGCTTTCCGTCTGCGGGAACCTCGGTTATGGTTTCCCCGAGGAGTCCCTCGCCGCCGGGATCGCCCGGGATCCCCACTTCATGGGCGCCGACAATGGGTCCACCGATGCGGGCCCTTACTACCTCGGTAGCGGAGACCAGCTCACGAAGCGAGAGCAGATCGTCCGCGACCTGGGGCTCTCTCTCGCCGCAGCGCGCAAGAAGGGCATCCCCTACATCATCGGCTCCGCCGGCACGGCGGGCGGAGAACCGCACGTGGCCAGTGTCCTCGACGTTCTCCACGAGGTCTCTCGCCGCAACGGCCACCGCTTTAAACTCGCCGTGATCCGGGCCGAGATGGACAAAGAGATGGTGAAACGGGCGGTGCGCGCGGGCCGGACGCGGCCCCTGGGCAAGCTTCCGCCGCTCACCGAGGAGGCGGTGGATGAGAGCGCCCGCATCGTGGGCCAGATGGGACTCGACCCCTTCATCCGAGCCCTCGAGGGCGGGGCGGAAGTCATCGTCGCGGGCCGTTCCTGCGACACCGCGATCTATACCTCCTACGCCGCCATGAAGGGCTTCGATCTGGGCCTCGCCTTTCACATGGCGAAGATCATCGAGTGCGGCGCCCAGTGTGCGATTCCCATCGGCGCAAACGACTGCATCTTGGGCACGTTGCGGCGGGATCACTTCGAGCTCGAGCCCATGAACCCTGGCAAGCGGGTGACCCCCGGCTCCGTGGCGGCCCACATGATGTACGAGCAGCCGGACCCCTATCTGTTCTACGAGCCTGAGGGCATGGTGGATCTCAAGGATTCGCGGTTCGAACAGATCGGAGAGCGCCGCGTGAAGGTGTGGGGCAGCCGTTTCGTTCCGGCCTCCCAGCCGACGATCAAGCTCGAAGGAGTCCGGCTCCGCGGCTACCGGACCATCACCGTGGCGGGGATGACCGACCCGGGCCTGCTCGATCATCTGGACGAGGTGGAGGCGCAGGTCCGGGACACCGTCGCCCGGATGGTGCGGGGCAGCCTGCGGCCCGAGGACTACGACCTCCGCTTCATCTTCTACGGGCGCGACGGGGTGATGGGCCGCCTTGGGCCGGAGGGTTCCCGGCCCGCCCACGAGGTTGGGGTGGTCGTTGAGGCCATTGCGAAAGACCAGGCCACCGCGAACGCCGTCTTGTCCCTTGCGAGGAGTTCCTTTCTCCATTGTGGCTTCGAGGGCCGGAAGGCGACGGCCGGGAACCTTGCGTTTCCCTTCTCCCCCTCGGACTTCCAGGGCGGTCCTGTCTATGAATTTCATATCTATCACCTGATGGAGCTCGAAGACGCAGGCGCGCCTTTCGAAGTGGAATTCGCCCGCGTGGGCTAAGAGGAGCGCGGTGGACCGGCTTTACGACCTCGCCGAGGTGCTCCGGAGCAAGAACGCAGGGCCCCTCTTCATCACCTTGGACCTTCTCTTTCCGGACGAGGCCACCTACCGCCGCGTGGCGGAGAGCGAGGCCTTGAGCCCGGGAGTGGTGGCCCGGCTCTACGGCGTTGAGCCCGAGGATGTGAAGATCGTCTATTTCGACGCGGCCAACGCCATCAAGGTGACCATCCCCCGGACGGGCCCGACCTCAGGGGCGCCTGGCGACCGGGACGTCTATGGCGCCCAGCAGCATGGCCCATTGCTGGGGCTGATGATTCCTTAGGCACTGTGCATCCGCCCGCGCCGTCGGCGCGCCGGGGAGGGTTTTGGATGGATGTGCGTCGCGTGATCCAGCAGATCGAGCGGGACTTCGAGGGCCACCATGTCGAGCGCCTCTTGAAATACATCCGCCAGCCCAGCGTCTCGGCGCTGAACTGGGGGAACCAGGAGATGGCCGAGATGCTGGCCGAGGAGATCCGCGAGGTTGGGGGCAAGGCCGAGGTGGTCGAGACGGCGGAGTTCCCTGTGGTGTTCGGTCAGATCGACGCAGGGGCGAAGCGGACCCTTCTCTTCCACGGGCTCTACGACGTTACTCCGGCCGAGGAGCCGAATTGGATCGTGCCTCCCTTCCAGCCCGAGGTCAGGGAGCTTCCGGGCCTGGGCCGCTGCGTGGTGGGCCGGGGCGCGGAGGACATGAAGACGGGAATCGCCATCGCGATGAACGCGGTCGAGGCCCTCAAGAAGGCAGGGGAGAAACTGCCCCTGAACATCCTGTTTGTCCACGAGGCTTCGGAGCTGGGCAGCGGAGGGATCAAGGATTTCTTCCCCCGTTACAAGGAGGAAATGAAAAGGGCGAACGCCGCCTACTGGCTCTGCCCGATGGCCCAAACGGACGGGACCCCCATCGTTCCCCTGGCCCTCAAGGGAAACCTCATGGGGCGGCTCTTCTGCCGCCCGGGGGAGTGGGGAGGCCCGGTCGGCAATGAGATCCACGCCCTGAACTCGAACTGGATCGGGAATCCCGCCGACCGGCTGTCCGAGGCAATCGCTCATTTGGAGAAGCGGCTGGAGGAGATCTATCTGAACCGGGAGGGGTGGGTTCCGAGCGCGGCCCAGGAGAGCCTCTGCCGGAAGCTGGCCGCCCGGATGGATCCGGAGCGGATGAAGGCCAGCCTCGGGGTGAGGCGATTCCGTCAGCAGAATTTCTCCGATGCCGTCCGGGCGCACTGCTTCCGGCCGGAGTTCACCGTTCTCGGCCTCCAGGCGGGTTTCATCGGGGAGGGCAAGTCCGTCAAGGTGAGCATCCCCTCCGAGGCGCAGGCGGTGGTCAACATGCGGTTCCAGCCGGGCGAGGATCCCGAGGAGCGGATCGAGAACGTGCGAAAGATCCTGCGCGAGGGCGGGTTTGGCGACATCGAGTTCGTCGTGAACAACCATTACGCGGGAGGAGGGACAGCCCCCGACCACCCCCTCGTCCAGGCTTTTCTCGCCGCTCACCGCGCGATGGAGGCCGACCCCGAGGTGTGGCCGGTTCACCCGGCCGGGATGCCGGTCGCGCTGTGGACCGAGGAGCTTGGGGTTCCCTGGGTGGGGGGGCTCCCATGCAACGCCATGCGAAAGCACGCCGCCAACGAATACGCGCAGGTGGCGGGCATCCTCCAGTCGGAGAAATTCCTCCTCCACTTCTTCGAGGGCTTCTCGAAGCTGACCTATTGATGCGGGGCCCAGCCGGGGCCTCCCGCGGCGGGGAGAAGGGTCAGGTCAGGAAATCTCGTTCCGCACGAGCCGGGTTCCCTCGACGAGGGCTTTGAGCTTTCCAAAGGCCACCTCGCGGGGCAGGTATTTCATCCCGCAGTCGGGGGCGGTGACCAGTCGGTGGGGGGGGACGTACTTCATGGCCTTCCGGATGCGCGCCGCCACCATTTCGGGCGATTCGACGGTCATGTCGCCCAGGTGGATCACGCCCAGGATGACGGTCTTGTCCGGCAGCGCCTTCAGGAGGGAGGGGTCCAGGTCCGGCTGGGCGGCTTCGATCGAAATCTGCTGGGCGGCGCACGCGTTCAGCTCCGCGAGGAAGGGGTAGCCGCTAAGCCGGTTCTTCACGACGTGCGCGTAGCCGAAGCAGGTGTGGAGGGCCGTCGGGCCCTCGATTCCGTCGAGGGCGCGGTTGATGGCCTCCAGGGCGTATTTTTTCGCGTTCTCCGGCCTCGCCTGGAGATAGGGCTCATCGATCTGGACGACGTCCGCGCCCGCCCTCTTGAGCGACTTGATCTCCTGGTTGACCGCCTCGGCCAGGGCCAGCGCGAGGCCCCGATCGTCCGGGTAGTGGTCGTTTTGGGCCTGCTGGGCCATCGTGAAGGGCCCGGGCAGGGTGATCTTGATCCGCCGGTCGGTGTTCGCCTTCAGGAACCTCGCGTCCTCCGCCAGGACGGGCCGGGTCCAGCGGATGGGCCCGCTCACGCGGGGGACGGGGTTGGGGTGACCCGTCCGGTCCAGGGCGTAGCCGGGGTTGTCGATGTCCATCCCCTCGAGCGCGGTGGCCAGGCGGTTGGAGTAGCTCTCCCGGCGCATCTCGCCGTCGGTGATGATGTCGATTCCGGCCCGCTCCATGTCGCGGATGGCGAGGAGGGTGGCGTCATCCTGTGCCTGGGCGAGGTATTTTTCCCCGATCCGCCAGATCTCGCGCGCCCGCACGCGGGGGGGAAGCCGGCTCAAGAGGTTCTCGCGGTCCACCAGCCAGTCCGGCTGGGGATAGCTTCCCACGACGGTCGTGAGCAGAGGTTCCACGGCTACCTCTCTACGGCTGCTCCTTGGGATCTTAAGGACTTCGCTTGAGAACGTAGGGGATGAGCCCCCCGGCCGCGAGCAGTTCTTGCATGAAGTCCGGGATGGGGGTGGCTTCGAAGCTCCTTCCCGTCGTCTGGTTTTCGATCCGGCCGCTGTCGAGGTTCACCCTCAGCCGGTCTCCCGTTCGGATGGACCCGGGAGGGAGATCCGCCTCCAGGAGGGGGAGCCCCCGGTTGAAGGCGTTGCGGTAGAAGATCTGCCCGAAGGAGCGGGCGACCACGCAACTCACGCCCAGTCCCTTGATGGCGATGGGAGCGTGCTCCCGGGAGCTGCCGCAGCCGAAGTTGTCCCCCGCCACCACGATGTCCCCCGGCCGGATTCTCGGCGCCAGGGAGGGGTCGAGGCCCTCGAAGCAGCGCGGGGCGAGCTTCTCGGGGTCGGAGGTCACGAGGTACTTGGCCGGGATGATGACGTCGGTGTCGACGTGGTCCCCAAGCGCCCATGCGTTGCCTTCCAGGACGGTCGCCAAGCGCCTCCCTCCGCTCAGAGCTTGTCCGGGGAGCCGATCCGCCCCAGGACCGCCGTGGCCGCCGCGACGGAGGGGTTGACGAGGTAAATCTCCGCCTTGGTGGAGCCTTGCCGCCCCACGAAGTGCCGGTTCGACGTGGAGACGGAGCGCATCCCGTCCCCCAAGACCCCCATGTGCGCCCCGATGCAGGGCCCGCAGGTGGGGGTGCTGAAGACGCCCCCGGCCTCGAGCACGATCTCGGCGATCCCCTCGCGGAGGCACTGGCGGTAGATCTGGGTGGTGCTGGGGATGACGATGAGCCGGACGCCCTTGGCTACCTTGCGCCCCCTGAGGATCTCGGCGGCGGCGCGCATGTCCGTGATCCAGCCGTTGGTGCAGGAGCCGATGTAGACCTGATCCACGGGGATCTCCCCGACCTCCGAGAGGGGCCTTGTGTTGCTGGGCAGGTGGGGGAAGGCGACCATGGGCTCGAGTTGGGCGACGTCCATCTCGTGCAGGGCGGCGTAGTCGGCGTCGGGGTCCCCGTACACGGGGGTGAACGCGCGCTGGGCGCGGGGTTTGACGTACTCGAGGGTCTTCTCGTCCGGTTCGATGATCCCGTTGATCGCCCCCGCCTCGACCGCCATATTGGGAAGGGCGAGGCGCTCCTCGCTGGAAAGCTGGGAGATGGCCTCGCCGGCGAACTCCATGGCTTTCCCCTGGGCGCCGTCCACCCCGAATTTTCCGATGGTGGCGAGGATCAGGTCCTTGCCCGTGACCCAGCGCGGGAGCCTGCCTTTGTATTCGTAGCGGATGGTCTCTGGCACCCGGAGCCAGGTGCGGCCCGTGATCAGGATGGCGGCGACGTCCGTGCTCCCCATCCCCGTGGCGAAGGCCCCGACCCCGCCGCCCGTGCAGGCGTGGGAGTTCCCGCCGGCCAGTAGCTCGCCCGGGAGGACGAGGCCCTGCTCGATGGCCAGGCTGTTGTGGATGCCGACGTTCCCCCCCTCGTAGAAGCGCTCGATCCCCATGCGCTCGCAAAAGACGCGCATCTTCTGGACGGCGTTGGCCACCTGGATGTCTTTGCTGGGGGTGTTGACCATCGCCGCGACGAAGAAGCGCTCCGGGTCGAATATCTTTTGGACGCCGTGCGACTCGAGGATCTGAAAGGTGAGGGGGCCGCCCAGGTCGTCCGTGAAGCTCTGGTCGACCCGGACCGAAATCGTCTCCTTGGGGCGGACCCGGTCGCGGTCCGCGTGGGCGGCCAGGATCTTCTCGGTGATGGTCATGCCCATAGGGCGGTCTCTTCTTCCTTGGGCGGGAGAAACCCGCCTGCGATCTTCTCCCGGGCCCTTTGAGGGAGGAGGGAGACTTACTCCTCCCTCAGCAGGCTCACCCGCTCTGGTGGCGCGTGGAGGTTGACGGAGGCGCCCGCCCGGTGCTTCAGCCAGGAGCCGTTTTCGACCACGGTGAGTTGCTCCCCTCCAACGTCCACGTGGTAGATGCTGTGGGTGCCGAGAAAATCGGCTTGGATCACTCTCCCCGGCCAGACGTTCGGCCGTCCCCCGGGGGAGGTCCCCGCTGGCTCCAAGAAGATGTTCTCGGGCCGGAGGCTGATCTCCACCTCGCTGCCGGGAGAGGGAGTTCCGGAGGCGGCGCAGCGCACCTCCACGCCCCCCGACAGGCGGACCACTCCTTCCCCGTTTTCCAGGCGCTCGAAACGGCCCCGCAGAAAATTGGTGGCGCCGGTGAACTCCGCCACAAAGCGGTTCACGGGCCGGTTGTAGAGGGAAGGAGGGTCGGCGAGCTGCATGATGCGGCCGTGATTCATGACCGCGATGCGGTCGCCCAGCACCACGGCTTCCGCCTGATCGTGCGTTACGTAGAGGGCCGTGACGCCCGTCTTGCGCTGGATTTCCTTGAGCTCGAAGCGCAGGCTCGCGCGGAGCTTGGCGTCGAGGTTGGAGAGCGGCTCGTCGAGGAGGAGGATGCCGGGCTCGGTGGCGAGGCTCCGGGCGAGGGCCACCCGCTGCATCTGCCCTCCGCTGAGTGCCGTCGCCGGCCGAGCCTCCAACCCGGAGAGGCCCACCAGCGAGAGCTTCTCCTTCACCTTCCGGCGGATTTCGTCCTTGCTCCGGCCCTTCACCGAGAGGCCGTAGGCCACGTTGTCGAACACGGTCATGTGGGGCCAGATGGCGTAGGACTGGAACACCATCCCCAGGTTCCGCCGCTCGGGAGGCACAAGGATGCCCTCGCTGGTGTCCGTCACGGGGACTCCGTCGATCACGATGCGCCCGGCGTCTGGCTCCTCGAACCCCGCCACGCACCGCAGGGTGGTGGTTTTGCCGCAGCCGCTTGGACCGAGCAGGACAAGGAACTCCCCTTGGGAGGCCTTGAAGCTCACGTTGTCAACGGCGAGGATATTCTCGCCGAAGCGCTTCCTGAGCCCTTCGATGACGAGTTCCATCGCTTCCTACCGCGAGGGCCGGGCGTTTGCCCCCGGTTTACGGTTTGTAGCCGAAAATCTCGTTCCAGCGCTTGGTGTAGGAGTCCCGCAGCTTGATGTAGTCGTCCTCGCTCGCCGACCACATCTTCACCTTCTTGGGCGCCGCCGCCGGCGGATCGATGTCGGTGCGGGCGGAGAGGCCGCCGACCTGCTTCGTCCAGACTTCCTGCCCCTCGCGCGAGAGGGTCCAGTTCATCCACAGCTTCGCGGCGTTGGGGTTTTTGGCTACCGTGGTGACGGCGTTGTTGAAGAGGATCATCACCACGCCCTCCTCCGGGTAGACGTATTTCACGGGGGCGCCCTTCTTGATGTCGCCCAGGGAAACCACGTCCAAGGCCACGGCCACCGGGGTTTCACCGTTGATCACGGTTTTCCCGATGCCGCCGGCGCTTGTGAAGAATCGGGGCTTCTGGGCGGCCAGCTTCTGCCAGTAGCTGTCGCTGTTGTTGCCGAGCACCTGGTACTGGAACAGGGCGGTCATCCAGGGGGTGCCGCCCAACTCGGCCGGCACGAGCCCGAGTTGGCCCTTGAAGCGGGGGTGGACCAAGTCCATCCAGTTCTTGGGCGGGTCCTTCACCAGCGTGGGGTTGTAGGCGATGAGGTAGAGGTACGCGTGGCCCGGATAGACCTGGCCTGAGATCTTGGTGTGCGCCGGCCATTTGTCGTCCGTGGGCGGAGTGTGCTTGCCGATGACGCCGGCTTGCATCTCCCTGCGGATGAGCCCGCGGTCGGACATCTCGATCACGTCGGCGACCAGCTTGCCCGCCGAATGCTCGGTCAAGATTTTCCTGTGCAGAGCGCCTCCGCCCAGCCGGACGAGGTCGACCTTGACATCCGGGAATCGCTTGGCGAAGTTCGTCTCCATCGTCTTGGCGAGGGCGAGGATGTTCGCGGTATAGACCACCACCTTGCCCTCTTTTTTGGCGGCCCGGATGAGCTCTTCTCCTCCGAACTCCTCTGTTGGTGAGGCGGCGAATGCCGGAACCCCCGCAAACCCGATGAGGATTGCAATGACGGCAAGCCACTTGCCTGTTCGAGACATCACCTTCCCTCCCTCATGTTCGGACGGCTGCCCCAGCCGGAGGGATCCCCCCGCAGGTTAGTCCGTCACTTCGGCGCTCATCACGTACCGGCGAGCGGCGATCACCACGACAACAAGGATGACCGTCTGGACAAGGCTCAGGACCGCCGTCGCGCCGTATTCCGCCGACTCCCATTGGTTGTAGATCTGTACAGATAGCACAATGCTGTCGGTCGTGTACAGAAAGATGGACGA
>CAYMWZ010000055.1:0-13741 GCA_964394385.1 uncultured Nitrospinaceae bacterium
TGGAGATGGCCGACCGCTCCTACCTGCTTGAGTCCGGCGCGGTGGCGCTGGAGGGGAAGGGGAAGGATCTCCTCGACAACCCGTACGTGAAGCGGGCCTACCTCGGAGGCTGACGGACCGGAGGAACGCATGGATTATGTCCGCGCCGCCTCCGTCGAGGAGGCGCTCGCCGCCGCCCGCCGGACCGGGGCCGCCTTCGTGGCCGGCGGCACCAACCTGGTGCCGGACATCCTCTTTGGCCGCAAGAAGCCGGCCCTCGCGGTGGACATCAGCCGGCTGCGGGAGCTGCGCTTCATCGAAGAGCGTGGAGGCCGCCTGCGCATCGGCGCGCTCGCGACGGTGACGGACCTGCTTGAGTCGGACCGGGTGCGCGAGGCCGCCCCGCCACTCCATGAGAGCGCCGTCGAGTTCGCTGGGCCCTTGGTGCGCAACCGGGCGACGGTGGGCGGGAACCTCCTCGACGCCTCCCCGGCGGCGGACCTGGCCCCTCCCCTCCTGGCCCAGGACGGGGAGGCGGAACTCCTCTCCGCAGAAGGCCCGCGCACCTTGCCCCTCGCGTCGTTCTTCCTGGGCTACCGGAAAACAGCCATCCTCCCGGGAGAGCTTTTGACGGCGGTTTCGCTCCGCCCTCTGGGCCCAGGCGGCCGGTCCGCCTACCAGAAGCTACAGCTCCGCCGGGCGATGGCCATCTCGGTGGTGAGCGTGGCGGCGGCCCTGTGGATGGAGGGCGGATGGTGCGCCGAGGCGGGCATCGGCATGGGCTCGGTGGCCCCCGTTCCGTACCGCTCAAGGGCGGCGGAGGGCCATCTCCGGGGCCAGGTGGTGGGCGAGGCCGAGGTGGAGGCCGCCGCGGCCGCCGCCCGGCGGGAGGCCCGGGCGATCGACGATGTCCGCGCCTCCGCGCGGTACAGGGAGCGCATGTGCGAGGTGCTCGTGCGGCGCCTGCTGAGGCGGGTGCTGGGCCTTCCGGCCCCCGCCCGGGCGCATTGACGGGAAAAGAGGCGGCCTTCCGATGAGCCGGTTTGAAGTCACCTTCCGGGTGAACGGCGAGGAGCGCCGGGCGTCCGTCCGGGGCGAGGACACCCTCCTGCGAACCCTGCGCGAGCTGGGCCACCTGGACGTGAAGACGAGCTGCGAGGCGGGGGACTGCGGCGCCTGCGCGGTCCTCCTGGACGGGGAAGGGGTCAACGCCTGCCTGGTCCTGGCCGCCCAGGCCGACGGCTGCGAGATCGTAACCGTGCGGGGGATCGGGACGGAGGAGAGCCTCCACCCCATCCAGCGCCAGATCGTGGAGAAGGGGGCCGTCCAGTGCGGCTTCTGCACGCCGGGCTTCGTGGTGGCGGCCAAGGCCCTCCTGGACCGGAACCCCCGCCCCTCCTTCGAGGAGATCCGCCGCGGCCTGGCCGCCAACCTCTGCCGCTGCACGGGCTACCAGAAGCTCTTCGAGGCGGTCGCCGCCGCGGCCGAGGAGATGCGCAGGTGACCGAGCGGATAGGTACCCGGGTGGTGGGGGCGCGCCTCCCCTTCGTGGATGGCGTCGAGAAGGTGACGGGCGCCACGCTCTTCATCGCCGACCTCAAGCTTCCCGGCATGCTCACGGGGATGGCGCTCCGGAGCCCCCACCCCCACGCCCGGATCCTCCGGGTGGACGCCTCCCGGGCGGAGCGCCTCCCGGGGGTGCGCGCCGTCCTCTCGCGCGACAACACCCCCGCCGCCCGCTTCGGGATCAACCACAAGGACGAGACGGCGTTCTGCCAGGGGAAGGTGCGCTACATCGGGGACGAGGTGGCCGCCGTGGCCGCCGACGACGAGGACGCGGCCCGGGAGGCCCTGGGCCTGATCGAAGTCGAGTACGAGCCCCTCCCCGCGCTTGAGGATCCCTTCGCCGCCCTGGCGGAGGGGGCTCCCCTCGTCCACGAGGATGTCCCGGGGAACATCGCCAGCCAGTTCCACGTCGCGCGCGGCGAGGTGGAGGCCGCCTTCGGCGCGGCCGACGCCACCTTCGAGGACGAGTTCCACACCCACCTCGCGCACCAGGCCTACATCGAGCCCACGGGCTGCGCCGCCGAGTGGCGCCCGGGGGATGCGATCACCGTCTGGGGCTGCCTCCAGTCGGCCTTCGTCATCCGCACCTTCATGCTCTCCCCCGTCATGGGGATCGCGCCGGAGAAGTTCCGCGTGATCCAGACCAAGCCCGGCGGCGCGTTCGGCGGAAAGCTCGACGTCAAGGCCGCCCTCCTCGCCGCCATGCTCAGCCGGGCGGCGCAGCGGCCGGTCAGGTTCCTCCTCTCCCTCGGCGAGGACCTCGTCAGCATGCGCCCCCGCATGCCGGTGCACATCTCCCTCCGGTCGGCCTTCCGGCGGGACGGGAAGCTCCTCGGCAAGCGGGTCGGGATCGTCGCCGAGAACGGCGCCTACAGCTCCCTCTCCCCCGCCATCATGAGCTCCGTCGCCCTGCGCACGGACAATCTCTACCGCACCCCTTGCGTGGACATCGACGCCAAGCTCGTCTACACGAACGTCTGCCCCACGGGCCAGATGCGCGGCTTCGGGAACGTCCAGGCCACCTTCGCCTGGGAGAGCCACCTCGACAACGCCGCCGCGGGGCTGGGGATCGACCCCGTGGAGCTCAGGCTCAAGAACTACGTCGAGCGGGGGGACGTCACCGTCCACGGCTGGAAGATCGCGAGCTGCGGGGTGGCCGAGGCCACCCGCTACGCGGCCCGGGCCATCGGCTGGGCGGAGAAGCGCGGGCGGGGCGGACGGGGCCGGGGGGTGGGGCTCGCCAGCACCATCCACGTCTCGGGGAACAAGGGCTTCGCCGTGGAGCTCGGGCCGGACGACACCGAGCCCTCGAGCGCCGTGGTCCGCATCGGCGAGGACGGCAGGGTGGAGGTGTGGACCGGGGAGTCCGACCTGGGGCAGGGGGCGGCCAGCGTGATGGCCTGCATCGCGGCCGAGGAGCTGGGCCTCCCGATCGAGGACTTCAGCGTGCCCCCCACCGACACCGGCTGCATGCCCTTCGGCTTCGGCGCCTTCGCGAGCCGGATCACCTTGATCGGCGGGAACGCCGCCAAGATCGCGGGGGCCGAGGCCCGCCGGGCGCTGCTGCGGGCGGCGGCGGAGGTCCTCGAGGCCTCTCCCGAGGAGCTGGTGATCGAGGGCCGGGAGATCTCGGTCAAGGGCCTGCCCGAGCGCCGGGTCGCCGTGCGGGAGGTGGTGCGCGCCGCGGGCGGGATGATCCAGGGCGCGGGCACCTGGCTGGCCGGGGGAGAGGTCCTCGACAAGAAGAAGTACGGCAACCCCTCGACGACCTACTCCTTCGCCACCCACGCCGCCGAGGTCGAGGTGGACACCGAGACGGGGATCGTGACCGTGCTCCGGGTGGCGGCCGGCCATGACCCGGGGCGGGTGATCAGCCGCTTGGGCGCCGAGGGCCAGGTCGAGGGCGGCGCGGTCCAGGCCATGAGCTATTGCCTCATGGAGGGGCTCGCGCCCCAGGGGGGGCGGATCCGGGGAGCGAACTTCCACGACTACCTGATCGCCACCTCCCTCGACGCCCCTCCCGTCGAGCACGCCTTCATCGAGACGATCGACCCGCACGGCCCCTACGGGGCGAAGGGCCTTGCGGAGACGGCCATCAACCCCACCGCCGCGGCCATCGCCAACGCCATCTTCCACGCCACGGGGGCGCGGCTGCGCTCCCTCCCCTTCACCCCCGAGCGGGTGCTGGAGGCCATCGAAGAGGCGCGGGCGAGGGGCGGCCGCTAGGCTCCCCCGGCCATGCGATCTCCTCAAGGCCTCCGCGAATGGCTCGAGCGCCTGGAGCGCTCGGGCCGCCTCGTCCGGGTGCGCAAGCGCGTCGCGCTGCGCTACGAGCTGGCCGCCGTCTCCCAGAGGCTCGACGGGGAGCGGGCGGTCCTGTTCGAGTCGACCGACGGCCCCCCGGTGCCGGTCGCGGCGAACGTCTGCTCCCGCCGGGAGTGGTACGCCGAGGCGATGGGGGTCCCCCCCGGGCAGCTTCTCCCCGAGCTCCAGCGCCGCCAGGAGGTCCGCATCCCCCCGCGGCCCGTGGCGGACGCCCCCTTCTGGCGGAACGTCCAGACCAAGGACATCGACATCCTGAGGATCCTTCCCCTTCCCACCTACCACGAGCGGGACGGCGGGCCCTACGTCTCGGCGGGGGTCTTCTTCGCCCGCGACCCCGACACGGGGGCGGGCAACGTCTCCATCCACCGGATGCACTGCCTGGAGCGCGACCTTTTCGGCCTCCTCGTCCTTCCGCGCCACATGAAGGAGATGATCCGGCGGGCGGGGGAGCGGGGGGAGGCGCTCAAGGTGGCGGTGGCGGTGGGGCTTGACCCCCTCCTCCTGCTCGCGAGCCAGCTGGTGCTCGCGCCGGGGGAGGATGAGCTGGAGGCGGCGGGCGGGCTGCGCGGAGAGGCGGTCGAGGTGGCGCCGGCCCCCTGGACGGGCATCCCGGTCCCGGCCCAGGCCGAGGTCGTGATCGAGGGCGAGATCCCGCCCGGCGAGCGCCGCCTGGAGGGGCCCTTCGGGGAGTTCCCCCGCTACTACAGCCCGGCCGGGGAGCGCGAGGTTCTGCGCGTGCGGGCCATCTCGCGGCGCCCGGAGGGGGTCTTCTACTCCATCCTCCCGGCGGGGCGCGATCATCTCCTGATGGGGGCCCTGCCGCGCGAGGCCGGCCTGCTGCGGGACCTCCGGAGGGCCGTCCCCTCGGTGACGGACGTGGCGCTCCCCCTCTCGGCGAGCGGGCGCTTCCACTGCGTCATCCAGCTCGACAAGCGCAACGAGGGCGAGGCCAAGAGCGCCCTCCTCGCGGCCCTCTCCGCCCACTACGATGTCAAGCACGCCATCGCCGTGGACCGCGACATCGACCCCCACGACCCCGAGCGGGTGGACTGGGCCCTGGCCACGCGCTTCCAGGCGGACAAGGATCTCGTCGTCGTCCCCGGGGCATGGGGGAGCCGGCTGGATCCCTCGGCCCGGGAGGGCGTCACCGCCAAGATGGGCCTCGACGCCACGGCGCCCGTGGGGGCGCTCGAGGGGGACTACTGCCCCCTCCGCATCCCCGGCGCGGAAAGCCTCGACCTGGGGGCCCTTTTGGGGGAGTGAGGGCGTCCGGTCCCGCTTCATCCCGCCCGCCGGATGAGAGGAGTCGCGTCATCATGCCGAGAAGAGAAGCCATCATCTACGAGGTCAAGGATCGGGTCGCCTGGCTCACCCTCAACCGGCCCGAGAAGAGGAACGCCATCAACCGGGCCATGCGCCGGGAGATCCAGGAGGCCTACCAGGACATCAAGTACAACCCGGACGTCTGGGCGGCCGTCATCACCGGGGCGGGGGACGTCTTTTGCGCCGGCAAGGACCTCCTCGAGAAGGCCCCCGAGGAGGACGGGACGGTCATGTCGAACGACGACCTCTACCTCTTCCTCCGCCACATCTACAAGCCCATCATCTGCGCCATCAACGGCCCCTGCCTGGCCCAGGGGGGCGGCTTCGCCCTGAACGCCGACATCCTCATCATGAGCGAGCGGGCCTCCCTGGGCTGGCCCCAGGTCCGGCGGGGCATCTCCTCGATGAGCGGCCCGGCGCTTTGCGCCCAGGCCATCCCCTGGAGCCAGGCCATGGGCTACCTCATGCGGGGGGCGCCCATCCCGGCCCGGGAGTGCCACCGGCTGGGGCTCGCCAACGAGGTGGTGCCCCACGAGGACCTCCTCCCGGCGGCCGCGCGCTGGGCCGGGGAGATCCTGGAGTGCGCCCCGGCGGCGGTTCGGGGCATCAAGGAGGCGGCCCGCAAGGGCCAGGACTTGGCCTTTGACGACCGGATGCACATCGCGCGCGAGATCGCCAACCGGGTGCTCCTGACCGAGGACTCGAAGGAGGGCATCCTCGCCTTCAAGGAGAAGCGCAAGCCCGTCTGGAGGGGAAGGTAGATGGCCGAGGCGCCGGCCCGGCCCCCCCTCGACGGCGTCCGGGTGCTCGACTTCACCCAGGTGATCGCGGGCCCCTTCTGCACCACCATCCTCGCCGACCTGGGGGCCGAGGTGGTGAAGGTCGAGCGGCCCGAGGGGGACGACCTCCGCCATGCCACCCGCTACGCGGGGCGCGAGGCCCACGAGGACTATTTCCACGCCAGCAACCGGTCCAAGAAGAGCCTCGTCCTCGACTTGAAGAGCCCGCGCGGCCGCGCCGTCGCCCACGCCCTCGCCCGCCGGGCGGACGCTGCCGTCGAGAACTTCGCCCCCGGCGCGGCCGAGCGGCTGGGGGTGGGATGGCGGGACCTGGCTCCCCTCAACCCGCGGCTGGTCTACTGCTCCGTCTCGGGCTTCGGCCAGACGGGGCCGTACAAGGACCGCTACGCCCTGGACCCCATCATCCAGGCGGCCTCGGGCGTCATGAGCGTGACGGGCCTGCCCGAGGGCGGCCCCATGCTGATCGGCGCCCCGCTGGCCGACGTCCTGGCGGGCGTCTTCGCCGCCTGCGCCGTGCTCGCCGCCCTGCACGCCGCGCGCCGCGAGGGGCGGGGGCGCCACATCGACCTCAGCATGCAGGACGCCATGCTGGCGGCGCTGGGCCCCCGCATGGGGGAGGCCCTCCAGGGGGGCACGGCGCCCGGGCGGTGGGGGAACGAGAACCCCATGCGGGTTCCGGCCAACACCTACCGCACGCGGGACGGCGAGGACCTCGCCATCATCTGTCAGAACGACCGCTTCTGGCCCCCCTTGTGCCGGGCGCTCGGGCGGGAGGAGTGGATCGGGGACCCCCGCTTCGCCACCATGCGCTCCCGCCTCGCCCACCGGAGGGAGCTGAACGAGGCCCTCGCGGCCCTCTTCGCCGCCCGGCCGGCGGAGGAGTGGTGCGCCAGGCTCGAGGCCGGGGGCGTCCCCTTCGCCCTCGTGAACGACTACCTGAGGGCCCTGGCGGACCCCCAGGTCGCCCACCGGGGCCTCCTCCGCACCCTTCAGCACCCCGCCTCGGGGCCCATCCGCGTGGTGGGCCCCCCCTGGCGGATGACGGGCCCGGAGGCCGAGATGAGGCCGCCCCCCCTCCTGGGCCAGCACACGGGAGAAATCCTGCGGGAGTGGCTGGGGTGGGGGGAGGAGGCGATCCGAAGCTTCCGAGAAAAAAACTAGACCCCGGAGTTTCCCGTATTTACCCGGAATACCCCGGAATCCCCGGGCGGGCCGTTTCGAACTTTCTTGGCCGCCCCTTTCGGTTTTTGCCTTCGATACGCGTCCATACCCTTGAATATCCTCCCTCCTTCGTGTTCGGCCCTCTCCCTCTGCCCGTGGGAGAGCGCCCCCCCGGGTGAGGGGGGGGAGAAAAACCCTCCCAGGGGTGAAGATACGCCCCTGGGGAGAAAAGCCACCTACGGGAGTTGCGGGGAGGTGCGGGCAGGTGCGGGGATGCGGGGGCTGGGGGGGCCCTAGCCCAGCTTGAGGTGGGGCAGGACTTCCCGCGTGAAGCGCTCGAGCTGCCCCAGCTGGTCCTTGTGGGTGAACCGCAGGGAGATGTGCCGGCAGCCGGCGGCGATGAAGGCGTTGATGCGCTCGATCAGGTCGGGGGCCGGGCCGAAGACGCCCCACGGCTCGATGCTCTCCCCCCAGAAGGGGGTGTAGTAGTAGGCGAGGAGGAATTCTTCTGCGTTCTTCATCGCCGCCTCCTTGCTGTCGTCGAGGCAGGTGGTCATGTACCAAGCGGGGGTGCCGGGGTCGCGCCCGAGCGCCCGGGCCTCGGCCCCGATCTTGCCCCAGGTCGCGGCGAACTCCTCCGGCGTCACCCGGTTGGGGAACCACCCGTCCCCGAAGCGGGCGACGCGGCGCCAGGCCGTCTCGGCGGTGGCCGAGGCGATCCAGACGGGGAGGGGCCGCTGGATGGGCCTGGGCTCGACCGTCACCTCCCGGCAGCGGTAGTAGCGGCCCTCGAAGGTGACCTTCTCCTCTGTCCAGAGGCGGCGCATGAGGGTCAGGTGCTCCTGGAGGTAGAACATGCGCTTCCTAAAGGGCACCCCCAGGGTCTCGAACTCATGCTCGCACTCGGCCGGCTTGGGGGGGCCGATCCCCACCCCCAGGATGACGCGCCCCCCGCTGATGACGTCGAGCGTCGCCACCTGGCAGGCGAGGAAGACGGGGTGCCTCAGGCAGGGGAGGAAGACGGCGGTGCCCAGCCCGACGCGCCGGGTCTTCGCCGCCACGGCCGAGAGGACGGCGAGGGCCTCGAGCCTCGGCTTGGCGAGGACGGAATCGCCGACAAAGACCGAGTCGTAGCCCAGCTCCTCGGCCCGCACGGCCAAGTCCACGACGGGCCCCGCCTCGGGGACCCCCCGGTTCCAGAGGAGCACCCCCCGGGTGGGGAGGAGGACCCCCAGCTTCACCCTTCGCTCGGCCACCATTGCGCCTCCCCGCTGGCTCGCGGGGGCGTTCGGCTCGACTGAGCTCGCCGAAGTCAATTGAACGCCCCTACGTTTTTGCCAGAGCCTCCTCGGCTTGCCTCAAAAAGAAATCCATCCCCATCGCGCGGTACATCTCCACGGCCCGGGCAAGCTCGCGCTTGGCGTCTTCCTCCTGGCCGGTCCTCTGATAAAGCCTCCCCAGCCCCGCGCGGCAGTGGGCGGCGAGGGGGCGCATGCCGAGCTCCTCAGCCAAAGCGAGGGCCTGGCGGTAGAAATCCTCCGCCTTCGCAGCGTCGAGGGCGTCCGGGTCGGAGTGGATCTCGCCGAGGAGCCTGAGCACCCAGGCCTTGCTTCCACGCTCCTTGTGCTCGCGGGAGAGCTGGAGGGCGCGCGCGGCTTGCTGAAGCGCCTCCTCCTTCCGCCCGGCCAGGAGATGAGCTTCGCCGAGATAGGCCACGCGAAGCGATTGGTAACCCATAAGGCCCAAGGCGGAGGCCTTCTCCAGCGCCTGCTCCAGCAGTGAGAAACCCTCGGCGACCCGGCCAGACAGCGCATACGAATAGCCCAAACTCGATGTCACCCAGGGGAACCAGATCGAAATGTCGAAAGCTTGGCAGAGGGCCGCGCCCTGGCCGAGAGCACGGATGGCGTCACCAAACTCTCCTTTGCGAAGGTAGAGGTGGCCGACGCCGAGAAAGGCGTGGACGAAGCTGAATGGTTGCTCGGCCGCCTGGACAATCTGAAGCGCTTCATCAGTGCGCGCGACCCCCTCTGCAAATTCTCCTAGCTCGGCAAGGCTCCACACCAGCACTGCGCGGGCCATCACGGAGGGGAGGCCAACCAGGCCGAAACGCTGATATTGCAGATCCCCTTTGAGGGAATCCACGGTCCACATGGCGTGATCCCTTGCCCGACAAATATCGCCAAAGGCGATATAGAGCCAGGCTTGAAAGTAATTCACCGTGACCTTGAGGGAGAAATCTTCGATCGCCGAGGCTATGGTGACGGCACGTTCGCTGGCTTCCATGGCGCGGTCGTTCTCCCCCATTCTCCAGAAATACTGACCCTTGTAGGCGGAGGCCCAGCCCAACCGGCGCTTGTCGTCGAGGGCCTCGGCCAGGGTTTCCGCCTCGCTCAACAGGTCAAAGATTCGTCTGAATTCCCCGAGCGGTTGGAGTGAGGTCCGAAGGTCAAAACGAAGGTCGACGCCCAGCGAAAGGGTCTCGCGGCTTTCGGGCAAATGCTTCAGGGCGGCCAGCGTGTGCTCAAAGCACACCACTGCCTCGCGATAGGCTGGGCGCGCCATCGCTTTCGACCCTGCGTGCCGCAGATAGGTCAGGGCCTTCTCCCATGCTTCGGCTTCGTAGGCATGGTGTGCGAGGCGCTCCACCTGCTCCTCCAGCCGCTCGCCTGCCAGCCGCTCGATGGCTTCAACGATGGCGGCGTGGAGGGCGCGCTTTCGCTCCTGCACTAGGCTCCCGTAGGTTACCTCGTGGGTGAGGGCGTGCTTGAAGGTGAACTCCCGCTCCGGGAAGAGGTTCGTCTCGTAGAGGAACTCCGCCCGCTGGAGGGAGGCAAGGCCCCGGTTCAATTCCTCTTCGGACATTTCGGCGACGGCGGCAAGAAGAGGGTATGACACGTGGGTCCCAATGACGGATGCCGTCTGGAGAAGGCGCTTGTCATCGGGCGCGAGGCGGTCGATCCGCGCGGCGAGGATGGCCTGGACGGTGGAAGGCACCTGGATCCGGGAGATCTCCTCCATCAGCCGGTAGGCGCCCGGCCCGCCCGCCAGCGTCCCGCTCTCGATGAGCGTCTGGACGCTCTCCTCCAGGTAGAACGGGTTGCCCTGGGTGCGCTCGCTCAAGAGCTTCTTGAGGGGGCCGAGGCCCTGGTCCCCGCCGAGGATGGCCTGGAGCAATTCCTCCGCGCCCTCCGAGGAGAGCGGGTCGAGGCGGAGCCGGGTGTAGCAGGTCTTGTTCGCCCAGCCGTGCTCGTACTCGGGCCGGTAGTTGACGAGGAGGAGCACCCGCGCCCCGGGGAGGCTTTCCACCAGACCGTCGAGGAAGGCCTGGGTCTCGGAGTCGATCCAGTGGAGGTCCTCGAAGACGAGCACCAGGGGCTGGGCCTTCGCCTCGCGGAGAAGAAGCCCTTTTACCCCGTCCAGGGTGCGCCGCCTCCGCTGGGCCGGGTCGAGGTTCTTCCAGCCCTCGTCTTCGACGGGAACGTCGAGGAGGGAGAGGATGGGAGGTATCGCGGGGGTGAGCGATTCATCGAGCGTCAGGACCTTGCCCGTCACCTTCTCCCGGATGCGGCGGTGGCCGTCAGCGTCCTCGACCGAGAAGTAGGCCTTGAGGAGGTCGATGACGGGCTTGTAGGCCGTCGCCTTCCCGTAGGAGACCGAGCCGCTCTCTACGATGAGCCAGCCCTTCGTGCGGGGGGAGCGGATGAACTCCCAGTAGAGGCGGGATTTCCCCACGCCTGCCTCGGCCACCGTCGCGAAGACCTGGCCGTGGCCCCCGCCCGCCCTCTCCAGGGTGTCCTTGAGATCCTCCAGCTCGTTCTGGCGCCCGACGAAGCGGCTGAGGCCCCCCGCCGCCGTGGCCTGGAAGCGCGTGCGTCCCGAGGTGGCCCCCTTGAGCTCGTACACCTCGACGGCCTTCTCCAGCCCCTTGACCGGGACGGGACCCAGGGATTCTACCTGGAGGAACCCTTCCGCCAGCCGCAAGGTGTCTCCCGTGAGGCGGATGCTCCCCGGCGGGGCGAGCTGCTCCATGCGGGAGGCAAGATGCGTCGTCTGGCCCACGGCCGTGTAGTCCATTTTGAGGTCGGAGCCGATGGCGCGGACCACCACCTCGCCCGAGTTAAGTCCCACGCGGACGTGCACATCGATTCCATGCTCACGGAGGGCTTCCTCGCCATAGGCCTTCATCGAGTTCTGGATGGCGAGGGCGGCGTAGCAGGCGCGGAGGGCGTGATCCTCCAATGCAAGGGGCGCGCCGAAGAGGGCCATGACACCGTCCCCCATGACCTGGTTCACGGTGCCTTCGTATCGGTGGACGGCCTCCATCATGCGCGAGAGGACGGCGTCGAGGAGCTTCCTCGCGTCCTCGGGGTCGCGGTCGGCCAGGAGCTCCATCGAGCCCTTCAAGTCGGCGAAGAGGACGGTGACCTGCTTGCGTTCCCCTTCCAATGAAGACTTCGAGGTCAGGATGCGCTCGGCGAGGTACTTGGGGGTGTAGGTCTGGGGGGAGGCGAAGCGGGCCGCTGGCGCGGCTGCCGCCGGCTGGAGGGGCGCTCCGCACTCCTTGCAAAATTTGTGGGAGGGTGAATTCTCCGTGCGGCACTGCGCGCAGACGAGCATGAGCTTGGAGCCGCACTCCGAGCAGAACTTGGCGTCGGACGGCGCCTCTGCTCGACACTGGGGGCACTGCATGCGAGGGCCTCAATGAGGGAACGCCCCTGCCTTGTCCTGCTCAAGACTGCATAGCCCTCTCCCTCCGGAGGGGGCCAGGGCGAGGGCAAGCGCCCCTAGAGCCGCACCCCCGCCCGCTCGAGGATCCGGCGCACCCTGGCGCGCTGCTCCTCGGAGATGGTCAGCCGCTCGGCGAAGTCCCGGCCCGCGGGCTTGGTGGCGTCGATCCCCACCTTGGTCAGGGTGTGGGTCTCCGGGTCCGAGGTGGGATCGAGGATGGCCCCCATGGCGCCGGGGATGAAGACGATATCCTTGTCCGCCCGGGTGCGGGTGATGACGGCCCAGGCGACGTCGGAGAGATCGAAGATGTCCACGTCCTCGTCCACCACGATGACGCACTTGCAATAAAACTCGGTCCCGAAGGCGGCCATGATCGCCTGCTGGGGCTGGCCCTCGGCCGTCTTCTTCATCGAGATGATGGCCAGGAAGGCCCCCGCCGTGACGAGGGGCACGTGGACGGCCCGCACGTTGGGGAGGTTCCGCCTGAGGGTGTTCAGGATCTCGGCCTCGCGGCTCACGGTCGAGATGAGGAGGTGGTCCGCCGAGGTGCCCGAGGCGACGCTGTGGAAGATGGCGTCGCGGCGCATCCGGACGCGCTTGACGAGGAGGACGTGCTGGGTGCTGCGGTAGGAGGCGTAGCCGGTGAACTCGCTGAAGGGCCCCTCGGGCTCGCGCACGCCGTTCAGGATCTCGCCCTCGAGGACGATCTCGGCCCCCTCGGGCACCTCCAGGCCCCCGGCCCCGCAGGGCGAGACCCGGTAGGGCTCCCCGAAGAGGGCGCCGATGATCTCGTACTTCCGCACCCCCGGCGGGTAGTGGTAGGCCATCGAGCCCATGTAGTGGACCGGGTGCACCCCGATGGTGACGGCGGCGGGGAGCGGCTCCCCGCGCGCCTCGGCCCGGCGGTGGTACTCGTACATGCGCCGCCTCGAGTGGAGGGAGAGCCCGAGGCGGTTCTTCCCCTTGAGCATCAGGCGGTGGAAGCCCGTGGTGTCCACCCCGGTCTCGGGGTCGCGGGCCACGATCTGGCCGGCCGTGATGTAGGGGGCGGCGTCCACGGTGAAGTGGAGGGGGATGGGCAGGCGGCTCAGGTCCACCTCCTCCCCCTCGATCGCGGTCTCCTGCCAGGGGGCTTTCTTGACCACCTCGACGGGGATGTAGTTCTGGCACCGCTCGCGGTAGGCCGCGGGGAGGTCGCCGGGCGCGACGCCCAGGCAGGCGGCGAGGAGGCGGCGGTTGGCGGCGATGTTCGTGACGACGGGGAGTTCGAACCCCTCCACCCGCTCGAAGAAGAGGACGGGGCTGCGCCCCGCCCGCTCGCACTCGAAGGCCGCCGAGGTGATGTCGAGGTCCCGGCTCACGGGCTCGCGGACGCGGACGAACTCCTCCGGGAAGTCGCGCTCCACCATCTGGAGAAAGCCGCGCAGGCTCTGATCCGCCATCTCTCCGGCCTCGCGTGTGACCGCCGGCCCTCTAGGGGCGCCCCTGCTTCGTCCAGGCGCCCCGGTCCCGGTAGGGGGTCTTGAGGGGGGGGAGGGGGGGCAGCCCCTCGCGGGAGGGAGGCCCGTCCACCTCCTCGATCGCGATGACCCGCGCCGGGGCCCCCTCGGTGTCCTTGAGCTTGAGGGCTCCCGTCACGAGGATCACCCGCTCCTTCCGCAGCGCCCCGATGTTAGTGCACCACTCGATGAGGCAGATGCCGCGGCGCAGGAACTTGATGTGGTTGGGGCTCCAGTCGGGGGCGGGCCAGATCCTCTCCTCGGGCGGGTGGAGGGGCGAGTCGCAGGTCATGAAGTCCTGGACGAGCGCCTTGATGCCGCGCGCGATGAGCCAGTCGGCGGCGTCGGTGGTCAGGT
>CAYMWZ010000056.1:0-2764 GCA_964394385.1 uncultured Nitrospinaceae bacterium
CTGGGATTTGCCCGCCCCCTCCCTGGATTCCAAGGATAAGGTTTTTTCCCAAAAGCGGGAATTATTGATATATTGAGGGAGGAAGGGGACTCTTCGCTTCATTCCGCTGGGGGGGATACCGGGGGGGAGGTCACGGAAAAAGGGCCGTCCCTCCAGGGATTCTCGGATGACGCGCTCGGTTTCTCCTCGGTTTGACCCCCTTTTATACTAAGCATGGAGAGGGAAACGTGGTTTTCCTGGACCGGGAAAGCTTTCTTCGGGCCCTTCTCCCCCACCTGAACTCCCTCTACAGCTTCGCCCGCTGGCTCACCCACGACGCAGACGAGGCCGAAGATATCGTCCACGACGCCCTTTCCCGGGTGTTTTTGAACGGAAAATGCAACCTTTCGGGAGGAGAAATCAAGACTTATTTGTTTACAATCATCAGGAGGACGTACATCAACCGCCTGCGGCGGGGGCGGTACGAGGCCACCTCGGCCGACTACCCCGAAGACGACGGGAATCTCCCCGCCCCCTCCGAGGTCGGGAGCTTCTCGAACCTGCCGCCCGAGCTCGTGCGGAGGGACCTGAACGAGGCGCTGGAGACCCTCCCCGCGGACAGCCGATCGGCGGTCCTTTTGGCGGACGTGGAGGGATTCTCGGTGGACGAGATCGCCCAGATCATGGGCATCCCGACCGGGACCGTGAAGAGCAAGCTCTGGAGAGCGCACCAGGCGCTGCGGAAGAAACTCAAGGGCTACCAGGAGCACCAGAGAAAATGAACAAGCCGGACGAAATCAAGGCCCATGAGCACGGGGAGGAAGAAATCGCCTCCTACGTCCGCGCCTGCGCCGTGCGGTACAACGCCCCGGACCGCCTGATCCAGCACTTCGCCGCCCTGGCGGAGCAGGAGGGGCGGGAGAGCCGCTGGTGGCGCCGCCGCACGTGGCAGGCCGCCCTCGCGGGCGCCATGGCCGCCTCCCTCGCCCTCGTGGCGGGCTCGCTGAGCATCGATTGGCTGACCGGCTCGAAGAATCCCTACGACATCGTCGCCGAAGAGGCGAAGACCACCTACCGCCGGGCGATGGCGACGCCGAGGGCGGCCGGGGTGCAGAGGACCCGCCTCGACAAGCTCCTCGCCTCCTTCAACGAGCAGTTCCACTACCCGCGGACGGTGTCCCTCCCGGGAGCGGATGAGTTCGTCCTCGAGGGGGGCATGCTGCGGGAGGTGGCCGGAAAGAAGGTGGCGAACCTGATCTACCGGACGAAAAACGCGCGCCTCCTGCTCATGGTGGTGCGGGCGGAGGAAAACCCCGAGTGGCCGGGCTTCCTCCGGCGCGACGGCTGGATGGTCGTAAACGAGGACTCTCCCCGGACCTTCGTCTGGCGCCGCGGGGAGTTCATCTACGCCCTCGTGGGGAACATCTCCCTGGAGCAGCTCAGGCAGTTTTCCCTGGCCGTCTCCCCTGAGCAGGGCCTCTCCGGTCTCGGAAATCTGGGGAAGCTCCTGTTGAACGCCGACCCCGCCTCGGAGTGAGCGGGCGGGGGCGACCCGCCAAGATGACAAATCCCGGCGGCGTGGATGCCGCCGGGATTTTTTTGCCACAGCCAAAGGGAGGGCGCCGGCCCTCCCTCACGTCTCCACGCTGATGCGGAACCGCCCGGCGAGGGTCTCGCCGGACTCGAGGACCCGCATCCCCGTTCCCTCCATCCCCTCCTCGGCCAGGTTGAAACCGTCGTTGCAGTTCGTCACCGGCTCGACCGCGAAGAAGGGCCTCCCCCTCGGGGTAAAAACGACAAGGTGGGAGAACACCGGGTCGCACTCCAGGCGCGCCCACACCCCCGAGCCCGGCCAAAAGAGGGAGGCGCTCCCGTCCCAGCCTGCGAAGCAGTGGTCGAGGCCCGGTTCCCCGAGGGGACGAAGCGAGGAGAAGTCCATGAAGGCGGGGACGGAGACCGGCGGCCCGGTGGGGAGGGGAGTGTCGCCCGGGTAGACCCCGCCCACCCGGGCTTCGAGGCGGACCTCCTCGCGCATGTCGGTGAGCGTGCGCCGGAAGTAGGGATGGAAGCCGAAGCCGGCGGGCATGTCCTCCCCGCCCGCGTTGGTCAGCTCGAGGGCCGCCTCGAAGTCCCCCCCCGCCAGCCCGTAGCGGAGGCGGACCCGGAACGGAAAGGGGAAGTTCATGTCGGCGAAGTCCGCCGAATCGAAGGTGAGGAGGAGATGCCCTGACCCCTCCTCGGCCACCTTCCAGGGCCGCTTCCAGACGTCGCCGTGAATGGCCGTGCCGTCCGGGAAGTTCGCCCGGAGCTTAAACTCCCTGCCCCGGAAGCGGAAGCGGGCGCCGCGGATCCGGTTCGAGTAGGGGGCCAGGTTGAAGCTCGCCATGTTGTCCGTGTCGCGCCCCTCCACCGCCCCCGGGGGGACCGGGCGCATGATCGGAACCCAGGCGTCCCCCAGCGCCATGTCGAAGGTCACGATGCTCGCCCCGGCGGCGGGGCAGACCTCAAGGCGCAGGTCCTCTGACTCGATCGTCTTCGTCCCCATCCCCACTCCATCTCCCGGCGCCGCGGCGGAAGTCCCCCTTCCGCGAGAGCGGGGCCGCCGGGGGAGACCCCCGGGCCTATCCGCCCAGCGCGCGGTTGAGGTTGAAGGCCGAGCTGATCATGCTCAGGTGCGTGAAGGCCTGGGGGGTGTTGCCCAGCTGGTCCCCTCCGACGCTGATCTCCTCGCTGTAGAGGCCGAGGTGGTTCGCGTAGCCGAGCATCTTCTCAAAGATGAGCCGCG
>CAYMWZ010000056.1:2774-13667 GCA_964394385.1 uncultured Nitrospinaceae bacterium
CCCGCGTGAGCGCCTCGACGAGCCAGAAGGTGCAAATGCTGAACGTTCCCTCCTCCCCGGCCAGGCCGTCCGCGGTCTCACTCACGTCGTAGCGGAAGACGAGGGAGTCCTTCACGAGGTTCTTCATGATGGCGTCGAGGGTGGAGCGCATCCGGGGGTCGCGGGGGGCGATGAAGAAGGTGAGCGGCATGAGCAGGGTCGAGGCGTCGAGGGAGCGGGAGCCGTAGGCCTGGATGAAGGCCTGGCGCTCGCGGTTCCACCCCTGGGACATGATCTCCTCGTAGATCTCGTCCCGCACCCTGAGCCACCGGTCGCGGTCGGCCGGGAAGCTCCGCTTGTCGGCCAGGCGCAGGCCGCGGTCCACGGCCACCCAGCACATGAGCCGGCTGTAGACGAAATCCCGCTGCCCTCCCCTGACCTCCCAGATTCCTTCGTCCTTGCGGTGCCAGTTGTCGCAGACCCAATTCACGAGCTTGCGGAGGTTGATCCAGAAATCGTAGGAGATGGGCTGGTGCTTGTTGAAGATGTACACCGAGTCGATCAGCTCTCCATAAATGTCGAGCTGGAGCTGGTTGTAGGCGCCGTTCCCGACGCGCACGGGGCGCGAGCCCTTGTAGCCCGCCAGATGGGTGAGCTCCTCCTCCTTCAGCTCGTGCCGCCCGTCGATGCCGTACATGATCTGGAGGGCGCCCCCGTCCTCGCCCAGCTCCTTGCAGCGGTTCTGCACCCATCCCATGAAGGCCTCGGCCTCGGCGGTGAAGCCGATCCGCATGAGGGCGTAGACGGTGAAAGCCGAGTCTCGGATCCATGTGTAGCGGTAGTCCCAGTTGCGCTCGCCGCCGACCCCCTCGGGCAGGCTCGTCGTCGCGGCGGCGACGATGGCGCCGGTGGGCTCGAAGGTGAGGAGCTTCAGCACCATCGCCGAGCGGTGCACCTCCTCCCGCCAGCGTCCGTTGTAGGTGCAGCGCGAGAGCCAGCGGCGCCAGAAGGCGCAGGTGCGGTCGAAGGCCGCTCTGGAGGCCGCCGCGGGCTGGGACAGCACAACCGCCCCACCCGAATCGGGGGGCCACAGGAGGAAGTGCAGCTCATCGTCCTCGCGGATCGTGAACTCCGCGCAGGCCGCATCTCCCTCGAGCCTGAGGTCCAAATCGGCCGCGAGGGCGAGCGCGCGCGAGCCACCCTTCTCCCGGAAGACGGCCTCCCGACCGCGCAACTCGATCGCGTGCGGCCGCCGCGCGAAGTCGAAGGCGGGCCGGCAGACCAGCCGCATCGGCACCGCGCCCCGGATTCCCTTGAGGATCCGGACCACCCAGCTCACGTGCGGGCCGGAATCCTCCCAGACCGGCATGAAATCGATGAGCTCGGCGACGCCATCCTCGCTCATGAAGCGCGTCACCAGGACATTCGTGTCCGGGAGGTAGAGCTGCCGCAACTTGCACTCACACGTCGCGGTGATCTGGAACTGGCCCCCCTTTCGATCGTCCAGGATGGCGCAAAAGACGCTGGGGGAGTCGAAATGAGGCAGGCACAGCCAGTCGATCGACCCGTCCGTCCCGACGAGAGCGCACGTGTGCATGTCGCCGATGATGCCGTAGCTCTCGATGGGCTTGTAACCCATATCCCTCGGCCTCCGATGGCAGAGGAGCGGCCGAACGGAAGGCGGAGGCGGCGGCCCGCTCTTCACCCGGAGCAGAACCCCGCTTAGCCCTCCACCTCCACGACGACCTTGAGCTGGGCCTTGTCCCGCTGGATGCCCTCCATGAATCCCTCCATCCCAACGCGCTTGGTGATGAATTTCCGCAGGAGGCCGGGCCAACGCCTCTCGAACTCGCCAAAGTGCCGGATGCCCATCTCGAAGTACTTCCGGTTGGCATTGACGGAGCCGAAGATGAGCTTGTTGCCCAAAACGACGTCCAGATTGATCTCATCGGTGGGGACTTCGAGCCGCTTGTGGCCGCCCGAGACCCCCATCAGGCAGAGCACGCCGTTGATCCCGAGGCTCTGCATGGCGTCAAAGGCGACCTGGCTGGACCCGGTGGCCTCGAGGATGAAATCCAGCGGGCGGCCCAGCTTCTTGGGCAACTCGTTGATGGGGATCTCCGTACTGGTCAGGTAGGGGACACCAATGGCCTCCAGGAACTCTTGGCGGATGGGGTCAAGCGGCCCCCGGCCGACGGCGAAGGTGTCGATCGCCATATTGCGGAGAACCATGGCGCAAAGCACGCCGAGGGGGCCCACCCCCAGCACCACGGCCGACTTCGGCTTCCAGGCCATCCGCTTCTGCGCCGCAAACGCCTGGAAGACCCCCTTCTCGGCGATGGTCAGGGGCTCCAGCAGGACGGCCACCTCCTCGTGCTCCTCCGGGACCGGCACGATGAAACGGGGCTCGTCCACGTAGTACTCGGCGAGCATGCCGTGGCGCTGCTTGATGCCTCGCTCCATGTAGTCCCCCGTGAGGCAGTTGTCGTTCTCCGCGCTCGCGCAGTTGAGGCACTTCTGGGGGCAATCCCGCCGCACCGTCGCGACCACGCAATCGCCCACCCGGAGATCCCTCACGCCGGCCCCCACGGCTTCGACCCGCCCGCATGTCTCATGCCCGAGGATGAGGAAATCCTCCCCCCGGGGGGCCCATCCGTAGAAGGCGGCGTTGATCTCGGTGTCGGTCCCGTCGAGGCCCACGCGGGTCAGCCTCACCAGCGCCTCGCCGGGGCCAGGCTTGGGGACGGGGACATCCCGAAGGTGGGCCGAGTCCTTCTTGCCCGGAACGACGGCTACGGCTTTCATCTTCGCCCTCCCATTTTGCCCGCCGCGCCGGGGAACGGCCCCCCGGCGAAAAAGCTCGCGCCCCCTCCCGAACCACAGACGGCGCCCCGACCGTCCGAGGTCACCGGAGGAGACGCAAGACCTCCCCCCCCAAGCCGGGCGGGGCCGCGCGGCCGAACCTGCGCCCGGGCGGGCGCCTAGTCGCGCAGGAAGCCCCCCACCTGGCCCTCGCGCCTCTCCTTCACGATCGCCTCGTCGGGGCCATAGGGGTGGGCGCCGAAGCCGTGCCGCATCATGGCGATGGCGCGGGCCCAGTGCTTTTGGTCGTCGCGCGAGGCGAACAGCTGCATCACGGCCTGCGCGATGACCGGCACCGGCACCTCCATCCTGAGCGCGTCGTTCACGAGCCAGTTCACCTCGCCCGTGTCCTCGACGAAGGGGGGGATCTTCCCCATCCCCCCGTTCGAGCGGTAGGCCGCCTCCATCAGGTCGATGAGCCAGGAGCGGATGACCGAGCCGAAGCGCCAGCAGCGGATGACATCGGCGATGTTGAGCTTGTCGCGGTAGTGCTCGAGCAGATCCATCCCCTCGGCGATGGACTGGAGCATGCCGAACTCGATGCCGTTGTGAACCAGCTTGACGAAGTGCCCCGACCCCGGGGGGCCAGCGTGGACGTAGCCCCCCTCGATGGCCAACTCGAGCAGCATGGGCTCGATCCGGACGACCGCCTCGCGCTCCCCTCCCGCCATGAAGCAGGCGCCGTGGCGGGCTCCCTCCACGCCCCCGCTCGTACCCAGGTCGACGAGATGGAGGCCCCTCTCCTTGTACTTCCGGCTCCGGCGGATGGAGTCGCCCCAGTAGGAGTTGCCGCCGTCAACGAGAATGTCGCCCGGCTCGAGGCGGGAGGCGATCTGGTCGAGGATGTCGTCCACCAAGGGCCCCGCCGGCACATAGACAAACACCGCGCGCGGCGGAGATAGCTCCTCCCGGAAGAGCGCATACGAGCGGATCTCGACCAGGCCGGCCTCGATCATGTCCTTGGGGGCATCCCGGCGGGTGAAGCCCACCACGCGCATCCCCTTCTCCATCGCCTGCCGGGCGAGGTTCCCTCCCATCCGGCCCAAACCCACGACCCCGAACTCCCGCTTCGCTATCGCCATCGCCGCTTCCTCTCTAGTGTCTACTTGCGTCTGCCGCCGGAATGAATCCGCCTCAGGATGACCCGAGCGGGAGCGCCATCCCCGCCCTGTGACCTGATCGGGAGACAGATGAGCTCGTACTCGCCCGGCCGGACGCGCGAGAGGTCGAGCCCCTCGATCAACCAGATCCCCGCCCCGAGGAGGGCCTGGTGGGCCTCGACGCCGTCGCGCATGTATCCCCCCACCGAGAGGTAGTCGACCCCCACGGCGCGCACCCTGCGGCCGGCGAGGTATTGCGCCGCCTCCTTCGATATGTGGACGAAGTCTTCGACAAAATCGCTGGTCCGCCAGCACCGCTCCGAATTGCGGGTTCTGAAGAGAACCCGCTCCCCCCGGCGGATCCGGTGGAGGCGGAGCTCGCCGGGCTTCACGGACTCGGGGTCCTCGATCGGGATCACCCGGGCGGGGCCGATCGTCGCGGAGAGGGGCATCTCGTCGATCCCCCGCCCGCCCCGGATGAAGTGAAGGGGAGGATCCATGTGCGTGCCGGTGTGGGAACCCAGGGAGAGAGCCGAGACGTTGCAGACCTCCCCCCGTTCCATGTCGTGGATCCGCTCGCTCCGAAAGGGCGGGTCGCCGGGCCAGTGGACCATCCCGTTCCGGAGCGGGATCGAGACGTCGATCCAGCCCGCGGCGGAGAGCGCGGGGCGCCGCCGAGGGGACTTGGACGAGGGAGAGGAGGCGCCGCGGCGGCTCTTTCGTCTCACAAGGCTCTCCTCGAGGGGTGAAATCGAGGCTCTCGACTCACGCGCCGCCCGCGGGATGGGCGAAAGGGCCGGCATGCCGAGCCGGAGGGTGCGGCCGCCCCATCCCGTCCCAAGGGAATCCTCCGGGCGCAACCGCCGCTCGCCCCCCGCGCGGGGTGGGGCCCCGACCCGCCAAGAAGCATCTGCCCGAATGGCTTAAAAACGCTTATAAATTATGTCGTTCCCGAGTTCAACCCGCCGGCCTCCCGCGGACGGCCCCCGCCTCCTCCATCATTTCGGCGAGCGCGCGGCGGTGCTCGTGCATGGCGAGAAAGGCGCGGTAGCGGGCGTCGAAGAGCGGCCGCCGTTCGGGCGAGGGAGCCACCTCCCGGCCCAGGCGCGACATGGCGCGGGCGGCCGCCGGGAGGTCCGCATGAAGGCCGGCGGCGGCGGCGGCGGCGATGGCCGTGCCGAGCAAAACGCCCTCCTCCTCTTCGGGCAGAACGACTCGGCACCCCGTGGCGTCGGCGTAAAGCTCAAGAAGAAGGGGGTTGCTCACGTGCCCTCCGGTGATGTGGAGGTAGCGGATGGCGTACCCCTTCCGGTTCATCGCGTCGAGGATGTGGCGGGTGCCGAGGGCGATCCCCACGGCGACCGCGTAGTAGAGCCGGGCCAGGGAGTCGAAGGAGGCGTCCAGGTCGAGGCCGCTGACGACCCCGCGGGCGTGCGGGTCGGCGAGGGGGGAGCGGTTGCCGTGGAAGTCGGGCAGGACGTGCAGGTCCTGGGCGAAGGCGGGCCCCTCGGCCCGCCGGATCTCCCCGACGCGGGCGATGACGGCCTCGCGGGCGCCGGGGCCGCGGGAGCGCCCCTCGGCGTGCCACTGGAGGATGTGGTCGAGGAGCGCCCCGGTGGCGGACTGGCCCCCCTCGTTCAGCCAGAGGCCGGGCGCCACCGCGCCGTAATAAGGGCCCCAAACGCCGGGGATGGGGCGCGGCTCGGGCGCCAGGGCCATGTGGCAGGAGGAGGTGCCGGCGATCATGGCGATCCGCTCGTCCAGGCCGCCCCCTCCGAGCTCGCCCCCGAGGACGCCCAGGGCGCCCGCGTGGGCGTCGATGAGGCCCACCCCGACCGCGCAGCCGGTGGTGAGACCCAGCGCCTCGGCCGCCTCCGGCGTGAGGGCGCCGGCGCGGCGGCCGACGGGCTGGGCGCGCTCGGGGAGCGCGGCGCGCTGAGGGAGGTCCTCCAGGCCGATCTGTTGGAGGAAATCCCCCTGCCATCCCCTCTCCTCGTGGGCCAGGTAGCCCCATTTGCAGACCACCGTGCAGACCGAGCGGGCGTCGGCGCCGCTGGCGCGCCATACCAGGAAATCCGCCAAATCCATCGCCCGGCCGTAGCCCCTCCAGGCGTCGGGGAGATGCCGCTTGAGCCACATGAGCTTGGGCATCTGCATCTCGGGCGACATCACGCCCCCGACATAGTCGAGCACCCGGTGGCCGGTGGCGGTGACCTCCTCGGCTTCGGCGATGGCGCGGTGATCGTGCCACACCATCACGTTCCACCGGTCCTCGCCCGCGACCGAGGCGCTCCTCGGCCGCCCCTCGGCGTCCAGGAGGACGAGGGAGCAGGTGGCGTCGAAGCTGATCCCCTCCACCTGCCCGGGGGAGACGCCGGCCTCGGCCCGCGCGGCGCGGACGGCCCGGGCGACCGCGCCCCAGATGTCTTCCGAGGAATGCTCGGCGTGGTCCGCCTGGGGCTGATGGATTTGAATGGGATGGGCGGCCCGGGCGCGCATGCGGCCGGCGCTGTCGAACAGGCCGGCGCGGGCGCTCGTCGTCCCCACGTCGACTCCGATGACGAACCGGGGCGCCTCACTCATCGAAGGAGCCGAGAGGAAGTGAAGGCAAAATACGCTCTCCCCCCGCAAGGGGATCCCGAAAAGCCCGCCGCCAGGGAGAAGTGCCAAAAAACGATGATACCCCAGCCGTCCCCGTCCGGCCAGCGTGACTCCACTCCACGCAGGCGAGGTTCGGGCCCGAGGCGGACGCGCGTCGGCCTGGAGGTTGTGGCCCGGGTGGCCCCCTCGGGAATTTCTTCGGGCGAATTGGGGAATATGATATAATCCGGCCGTTCCAAGAAGTACCATACCTTTCCGGTTTTCCCGTCTCATCTTTAGTAGGAAGGAGGACATCTCCATGAAAGTAGGGCGATTCGGCGTTGTGGCACGCGTCCTGGCTGTCGCCATGTTGGCCGCCCTGCTCCTGGCCGGCTTCTCCGCGCCGGCAGGGGCCGCCCCGGCGAAGCACAAGCTGCTCTGGCTCTTCCCGATCAGCCCTCCGGGAGGGACGTTCTACGCATTCATCGCGGCGAACGAGCTCGGCTTCTGGAAGGAGGAGGGCCTCGAGGTCTCCTGGAAGGGGACGGGCGGGAGCGGCGCCGCCGTCCAGCTCTTGATCGCCGGCCACGCGGACGCCGGCATCCCCTCCATGCCCGCCACCTTGAACGCCATCGGGCGGGGGCAGAAGCTGCGCGCCTTCTACCAGTACAGCACGGGCTCCCTCTTCTTCCTCAAGGTGCCCAAGGACAGCCCGATCAAGTCGGTGAAGGACTTGAAGGGCAAGAACATCGGCATCTCCGAGCCGGGCGGGGGCGAGGTGCCGATGGTCAAGGCGGCTCTTCAGGGCGTGGGCATCGACCCGGACAAGGACGTGCGCCTCATCCCCATCGGCGAGGGCTCTCCCGCCACCTTCGACGCCATCAAGACGGGGAAGGTCGCGGCCTACTCCTCCAACTTCCAGGACAACCTCGCGGTCGAGCTGGCGGGCATCCCCATGCGCGACATCACCCCGGCCGAGTACCACACCTTCCCGGCCCAGATGATGATCGCCACCCCGGACAGCCTCAAGAAGAACCGCGAGGCCCTGATCAAGCTGGCCCGCGGCGTGGCCAAGGCGAGCTACTGGTGCCAGAACAGGCCCGCCGACTGCGAGCGCCTCATGCAGAAGGCCTCCAAGGAAGAGTGGGCGACCCCCCAGGTCGCCAAGCCGCTCCTGACGCGCGCCATGACGCAAATGACGAAGCTGCGGCCGACCGGGCGCATCGGGGAGCCGCTGCGGGGGCCCCTGGAGAAGTACCTGACGTTCCTGAAGACCACCAACCCCAAGTTCAAGGCTCCCAAGGTCGAGGATATCCTCGTCACGGACATGCTGGAAGAGATCAACAAGTTCGACCGGGCGGCTTTGCTCAAGGTCGAGTACAAGAACTAGCCGCGGCACAAAAAGCGAACCCGGCTGCCCCCGCCCCTCCGGGGCGGGGGCGCAGGAGGGGGGAGTTTGACCGCCCAGGACGGCCGCATCATCTCGATGCGGAACCTCTACAAGGTGTACGAGACTCAGGAGCAGCCCCTGCTTGCGCTAGAGGACGTGACCCTCGACGTCCGCGGAGGGGAGTTCGTCTCGTTCGTGGGCCCGAGCGGCTGCGGGAAGTCCACCCTGCTGAACATCATCGGAGGCCTCCTGGAGCTGACCTCCGGCGAGCTTTGGTTCAAGGGGCAGGACCAGCGGGAGCCCCGCCACGAGATCGGGATGATGTTCCAGACCCCGGTCCTCTTCGACTGGCGCACCGTCCTCGACAACGTGCTGCTGCCGGTCGAGATCCTGGGCCGGGACAAGGGGGCGTACCGGCGCCGGGCGATGGAGCTGCTGGATCTGACCGGCCTCAAGGGCTTTGAGACGGCCTACCCGCGCCAGCTCTCCGGCGGCATGCAGCAGCGCGTCGCGCTCAGCCGGGTGCTGATTTACGACCCCGAGGTGCTGCTGCTGGATGAGCCCTTCGGCGCCCTGGACGAGTTCACCCGCGAAGCGATGAACCTCGAGCTCCTGCGCATCTGGAACACCACCCACAAGACGGTCATCTTCGTCACGCACAACATCAACGAGGCGGTTTTCCTCTCGGACCGGGTGGTCGTCATGACGCCCCGGCCCGGCCGGATCGCCAAGGTCCTCGACATCCGCCTGCCCCGCCCCCGCGCCCGCGAGGCGATGAAGCTGCCCGCCTTCGCCGAGCATGTTTTCGATGTGCGCGAGGTGCTGGGCGTCGCCCACTGAGGAGCGCTCGATGGCCGCGTCTTCCCCCTCACCGGCCGGCGCCGCCGCGGGCCTCCCCCGCGGCCGCCGCGAGGAGCGGCCCGCGCTGCTCCGGCGGTGGGCCCGCCTCGAGCACGTCGTCCTGGCCGTCGGTCTGGGGGCGGGCTTCCTCGCGCTGTGGGAGTTCCTCTCCCAGCGGGAGCTCATCGAGCCCGTGCTCTTCCCGGCGCCCACGAAGGTCGCCTCCGCCTGGTGGTTCCTGGTGAACGCCGACTTTTTCCCTCCCCATTTCTGGGTCACGATGTTCGAGATCGCCATGGGCTTCGTGCTCGGGGCCGCGATCGGTCTCTCCCTCGGGATCCTCCTGGGCACCATCCGGGTTGTGCGCCTGGTGCTCTACCCCTACGTGATCACTTTCCAGGCCCTGCCCAAGATCGTGCTGGCGCCCCTCTTCATCATCTGGTTCGGCTTCGGCCCCGCCTCCAAGATCGCCACCGCGGTCGCGATCTGCTTCTTCCCGGTCATGATCAACACCGTGGTCGGCCTCCAGCTGGTGGAGGAGGACGCGCTCAAGCTCATGCACTCGCTGCGCGCCTCGCGCTGGCAGGTCTTCGCGAAGCTCAGGTTCCCGAACGCGCTCCCTCATATCTTCGCCGGCCTCAAGACTTCCCTCACCTTCGCCATGATCGGCGCCATAACGGCCGAGTTCCTGATCGCCGCCGACAACGGCCTGGGCCGGCTGGTGCAGATCTTCCAGCTTCAGATTCAGGTGCACCTGATGATGGCGGTGATCGTGATCGTCTCCGTGCTGGGCATCCTGGGGGTGTGGGTGATGGACGCGCTGGATCGGCGCGTGGTCTTCTGGCGGGAGAAATAGGCATGACCCGCGTCCAGGCCGACGCGCAGCGGGTCGCCCGGGTGCGGCCCCGGCCGGAGGGGGCCTCGGCGCTCCGGGCGCACCTAGGCGAGAAGCGCCACTGGTACCTGTCCGCCCTCCTGTTCCTTGTCTTCCTCGCCGTCTGGCAGCTTCTCCCGGCCTACCGGATCGTCCACGAGATCATCCTGCCGCCGCCGACGGCCGTCGCCCGGGCCTTTCCCGAGGTGGTGGGCCGGCCCACCTTCGCCTGGCATTTCATCTTCACCCTCACGTCCATCTTGGGCGGCTTCGTGCTGGGCGGGGGGATCGGCTTCGGCCTGGGGGTGCTGTTCGCCTTCTCGGAGCGCTGGCGCAAGACGCTCTATCCCTACGTGCTGGGCTTCCAGTCCACTCCGCGGGTGATCCTCGCCCCTCTCATGATCTCCTGGTTCGGCTTCGGCCTCGAATCCAAGGTCGCCCAGGCGACGATCCTCTGCTTCTTCCCCGTCTTCCTCAACACCCTCGTCGGCCTCGCCCTCGTCGAGGAGAACGCCCTCAAGCTCATGCGCTCCCTGCGCGCGACCCCTTGGCAGACCTTCGTGAAGCTGCGCTTCCCCTACGCCCTCCCCACCATCTTCGCCGGCGTCCGGGTGAGCCTCACCCTGGCGGCCATCGGGGTCATCGTGGCCGAGTTCGTCGCCACCGAGTGGGGCCTGGGCTACGAGCTGACCCGATATCACGTGGAGCTCGCCATCCCCGAGATGTACGCCGTGATCATCATCGTGGGGCTGCTGGGCCTGGCGCTCTACCTGGCCATCGAGTGGGTGGACAAGAAGGTGGTCTTCTGGCGGCAGGAAGACATCGAGCGGAGCAAGCTCAGGTAAAACACGCGGGGCGGTGACCCCGAGGCGGGAAATGAACCGGGGGCGAAAGGCCGGGAAGGCCCTTGCCCGACGTTCCAAGATCATCTTTGGTGGGCCGCGAAGGAATCGAACCTTCAACCCACGGATTAAGAGTCCGTTGCTCTGCCTAGTTGAGCTAGCGGCCCGCGCGCCCGCCCGGGGGCCCGGCGCAGATTGGCACTGATCTCTCAACCCCTCCGCCCGGCCCTGGCACGCCCGGTAGGACTCGAACCTACAACCTTCGGATCCGAAGTCCGACGCTCTGTCCAGTTGAGCTACGGGCGCCCGGCAGCGCGCTCCTCTCTCCCCGGGCGGGGAGGCAATCCTCTGGGGTGAGTGAGGGGATTTGAACCCCCGACCTCCGGGGCCACAACCCGGCGCTCTAACCGCTGAGCTACACCCACC
>CAYMWZ010000057.1:0-7892 GCA_964394385.1 uncultured Nitrospinaceae bacterium
CCACGGTCACGCCGGTGCGCTCGGCGATGACGGCCGGGTCGCCGAGCTGGAGGGTGGAGGGCAGGAGGCGCCCGCGGCTTCCCTCTCCCCCACCGGGGAGGTGGCGGACGGTCTGCCCGTGGCTTCCGATGAAGTCCACCTCCTCGGGCGGGAGGCCGCGGTCCGCCATCAGGGCGATCGCCGCCTCGGCGAAGGCCTCTCCGATCGCGCGGTGGAGGGAGCAGATCTCCGCCGTCGGGGCGCCCGGCTCGCCGCCCGCGAGGAGCACCCGGCGGCGGAGGTCCGGGGGGTAGGGAAGGGAGCGGAAGCCGGCCGGCTCGGCCCGTCCGGAGCCGATGCGGACGAGGGCGGCGTCCACCCCGTCGGCCGAGGTGCCCGACATGAGCCCGATCGCCAGGCGCTCGCCCGCCGGGGGCCCGCTCATGAGGGGGTGTCGGAGCGGAGGGAGTTCCGGGAGCCCCCGGGGTAGATGCGCCGGTACTCCCGGTAGTATCCCAGCACGCGCTTCACGTAGGTCCGCGTCTCTTCGAAGGGGATTTGCTCGATGAAGGTGGCGAGGGGCACGTCCCCGCGGGCCCGCCACCAGCCCTTGACCGCCGCGCGCCCCGCGTTGTAGCTCGCGATGGCGGGCGCGAGGGCCCCGTCGAACTCCTTGATGAGGGCGGCCAGGTGGAGCGCCCCGAGGCGGACGTTGATCGAAGGCTCAAAGAGCTGGGCCTCGGAGGTGAGGCGGACTTTGTGGGCCTTCGCCAGGTGGCGCCCCGTGGCGGGCATGAGCTGCATGAGGCCCATCGCCCCGGCCGGCGAGAGGGCGTTCGGGTCGAAGGAGCTCTCGGCCTTGATGACCGCGTTCACCAGGAGGGGGTCGGCCCCGGCCGCCTCCCCGGCCAAGACCCGCATCGGGTAGGCGATCCGCCAGAACTCCTCCGGCAGGTCGCCCCCTCCCGAGCGGAGGGCGTCCCGGAAGTGGGACTCCAGGGCCGCGACGGCGCGGTCGTGCTGCCCCCCCCGGGTGAAGGCGAGGGCCGCGCGGTAGCGGAAGTAGAGGGCCCCGCCCAGCCGGTCGAACTCCTCCCCGGCCAGCTCGTTAAGCTCCATCGAGGCGAGCATCTCGGCGGCGCGCCAGCGCGCGGTCGCCCCGCCCTCGAGAGGGGCCGCGGGGGGGGCGGACCACTCGCCGAAGCCCGCCCGCCGGGGGGCGGGCGGCCGGGCGGCCTCGGCGTTTCCCGAGCGGGCCAGGCGCTCGAGCGCGTCCAGGGCGAGGTGGCCGTAGTACTGGTGGCGGAAGAGCTGGGCGCACTGGCGGTACGGCTCGACCGCCCGGCCCGGCTCCCCCGCCCGCTCGGCGGCCGCGCCGGACCAGTAGAGGGCCGAGGGGGCGAGGGGGTGGTCCGGAAAGCGGCGCGCCAGCTCCTGGAAGGCCTCGAAGGCGGGCCGGTGGGCCTTCCCGCCCAGCTGGATCCAGGCGAGCTGCCACATCGCCCGCGGCACCCAGGGGGAGGCCGGGTGGAGGCGGATGAGTTCGCCGTAGTAGCGGGCGGCGGCCTCGGCCTCGCCCTCGCTCTCGTGGACCCGCGCGAGGAGGTAGCGCGCCCGCGCCGCCCACCTCCCGCCGGGCGTCTCTCGGAGGAGGGCCAGGGCCTCTGCCTCGAAGGCCTCCCGCTCGTCGGCGCGCAGGTGGTTGCGCGCGAGGTGGTAGCGCGCCTCGGCGCGCTCGGGCGCGCCCGGCGGGAAGAGGCGCGCCGCTGCCTCGAGGGAGGCGCCGGCCTCCCGCGTCCGGCGGAGGGCGAAGAGGGCGAGCGCCTCGTGGAGGGCGGCCGGGCGGCGATGGGGGGAGTCCGGGAAGAGGCGGCCGAGCTCCCGGAAGGCGGCCAGCGCGTCGCGGTGGCGGTAGCTCCTCTGGAGGCGGCGCGCCCTGAGGTAGTAGTCCCCCGCCCCGAGGGGGGGGAGGGGGGCGAGCGCCGCGGCGCGCTCGAGCGCCCCGGCCGCCTCGGCGCTCTCGGGGTGGTCGAGCCAGAGGCTCCGCCAGGTGAGGGCGGCCTCCCGGGGGCTCCCTCCCTCCTCCAGGGCCCGCGCCAGGAGCGCGAGGAAGGCGGGGGCCCGGTCGTGGTCGGGGTGGAGGCGCAGGAGGTCTCTCAGCCACCGGACCGCCTCCCGGGGGCGGCCCTGCGCGAGAGAGATCCGGGCCAGCCCCTCGTGGGCGTAGGGCGCGTGGGGGGTGCCCGGATCGAGGCGGAGGAGATCCTCGAGCGCCCGGCGGGCGGTCTCTTTCTCCTGGGCCGCCTCGGCTGCCTGGGCGATGAAGTAGAGGGCGTGGCCGCTCAACTCGGGGCTCTCGCGGAGGGATTGCCGGAGGGGCTCGATGGCCTCGCGGTGGCGGCCCAGCTTCAAGAGGGTGTGGCCCAGCAAGAAGGCGCGCCGCCCTCCCAGGTCCGAGGGGTGGTCCCGCAGCGCCCGCAGGAGCGCCTCGTGGTCCCTCCGCCCGGCCGGCCCGCGCAGGGGCTCCGGCAGGGGCGGGACCTCGGGCGGCCGCGCCGCGGGCGGGGCGGCGGCGTCCGCGGGGCCCGGGAGCGCGAGGAGGGCCGCCAGGAGCGCCGCCGCGAGGGAGGTCATCGCGCCTTCCCCTTCGGGGGGCGGCGCCCGCCGCTTGTGAACTCCGCCCGCACCCGTGCGCGGGATCGCTCGTCGAGGAGGATGTCCACTCCCGTCATGGCGAGCGCCTTGGCCCCGAGGAGGAGGACCTTCCTCCCCTCCGGCCCCCCGGCGGCCTGGGCGAAGGCCTGTGTGTGGGCCGAGACCTCCGGCGGGACCATCTGGATCTGGGGATGGATGGTGGGGGCGATCTGGCTCACGTTGCCGACGTCGGAGGAGCCCATGGCGAGGGGGGGGAGGGGGTCGGGCTCGCGGACGCCCAGCCGGACGAGGTTCTCCCGGAAGAGGGAGGCCAGGGCCCGGTTCACCCGCATGGGGGCGTAGGAGATGGGGCTCCGCCACACGCGCAGGCGCGCCCCCGAGGAGCGGGCGGCTCCCCGGGCGCAGGCGATCACGCGGGGGAGGAGGCCTTCGAGCCCCTCGGGGGTTGCGCTGCGCACGTAGAACCACGCCGAGGCCCTGGCCGGGATGACGTTGGGCGCCTCCCCGCCCTCGGTGACGATCCCGTGCACCCTATCCCCGGGGGGAAGATGCTGGCGGAGGGAGGCGACGGCGTTGAAGGTGGCCAGCACGCCGTCCAGGGCGTTCACCCCCTGCTCGGGGGCCGCCGAGGCGTGGGAGGCCTTGCCCGTGAAGCGGAAGCGCACCTCGGCCATGGCGAGGAAGTTGACCTCGGCGCGGGTCTCCCCCGAGGGGTGGATCATCATGGCGGCGTCCATGCCGCCGAAGAGGCCCCGCTGGGCCATGAGCACCTTCCCTCCCCCCTCCTCCTCGGCCGGGGTTCCGAAGACGAAGACCCCCCCGGCCTCGGGGCCGACCGCGGCGGCCAGGGCCGCGCCCGCGCCCGCGCTGGCCGCCCCGATGACGTTGTGCCCGCAGGCGTGGCCCAGGCCGGGGAGGGCGTCGTACTCGGCGAGGAAGGAGACGTTCGGTCTCCCCCTCCCCCGGGCGGGCCGCCGGGCCTCGAAGGCGGTGGGGAGGCGGGCGGCCCCGCGCTCGACGGCGAAGCCGCGCGCCTCGAGAAAAGCCGCCAGGCGCGCGCTGGCGCGGCGCTCCTGGAAGCTCGTCTCCGGGTCGCGGTGGATCTCGCGGGAGAGGGCCCAAAGCGCCCTCGCGTTGCGCTCGACGCTTTCGATGACGGCTGTTTTTGCGCGCTCCAGGTCGCCCACGCGCAAGCCTCCGGCAGGCGGTGTGGAGGGATTATGGCCGGGCCTGAGATCGGGTGTCAACGATTCCCCAGAAAGCGTCTGTATTGACTGCCTTTTGCAAAAGCGCGATACTTGAGTGCCCGCCCGCCGAGGAGAACGTCCTTGCTCTCGTTTTACGTTTTAGCGGCTGCCCCGGTGAGTCCTCCCTCCGCGCTCGCCCCGAGCGATATGAACGTGTGGAGCCTGGCGCTGCGCTCGGGCGGGGTGGTGTTCTTCGTTTTGCTCCTTCTCGTTGCGTTTTCGCTCTCCTCCTGGGCGGTCATCATCTGGAAGTTCTTCGACCTCCGCCGGGCCAAGCGCCGCTCGGATGAGTTCCACGAGGCCTTCTGGCGGGCCAAGCGGCTGGACCATCTCTACGCCGAGGCGGCCGAATACGAGGACAGCCCGCTGGGGCAGGTCTTCGCCGCGGGCTATCAGGAGGTCGAGCAGGTGGCGAAGGCGCGCTCGAAGGGCGTGGAGGAGGAGGCCTCGGTGCTCACCTCCGAGCTCACCGGGGTCGAGGGCGTCGAGCGCGCCCTGCGCCGGGCGGCCAACCAGGAGATCAGCAAGCTGGAGCGGCTGCTCACCTTCCTCGCCACGACCGCCAGCGCCACCCCCTTCATCGGGCTGTTCGGGACGGTGTGGGGGATCATGAACTCCTTCCACGAGATCGGCGCGCGGGGCTCGGCGGGCCTCGCCGTTGTGGCGCCGGGCATCAGCGAGGCCCTGATCGCCACGGCGCTGGGGCTCGCGGCGGCCATCCCCGCCGTCATCGCCTACAACCACTACCAGAACCAGGTCAGGACGATCGCGAACGGCATCGAGAACTTCACCGCCGACTTTCTCAACCTTGTCGGCCGCCATTTCATGCGCATGTGAGGGCGGGGAGGGCGATATGGCCGTCAAGGTGGCGCGGGTGAGCGCGCTCTCGGAGATCAACGTCACGCCCCTGGTGGACGTGATGCTCGTCCTCTTGGTGATCTTCATGGTCACCGCTCCGCTCCTGGAGCAGCAGAATCAGGCCGTGAACGTGGATCTGCCCAAGGTGGCGGCCGACCGGACGAGGGTGGCCGAGGAGGCCGTCGTCATCACGGTGGACAAGAACCGCCAGATCTACCTGAACGACCACCCCCACGCCCTCTCCGAGCTCCAGCCCAAGCTCGCCGCGCTCTTCAAGGACCGCGCCGCGAAGGAGATCTTCCTCCGGGCGGATCAGGCCGTCCCCTACGGCCGGGTGGTGGAGACGATGGCCGTCATCCGCGCCGCCGGCGTCAACCGGCTCAACATGGTGACCGAACCCCTGGAGCCGGCCCCGCGGGACCCGCGTCGCCGCTGAACGGAGCGGTCAATAGATGAGCGGCATTCCGCGCGCGCACGCACCCGGCGGGGAGGGCGACCGCCTGCAGTCCCTTCGCTTGGCCTCCCTCGGCGCTTGGAGGGGAGGGGGCTCCTCCCTGGCGCGCGATCGGTGGTTCCGGCGCGCCTGGGCGGCCTCGGTCTTTCTCCACGCCTTGCTCTTCGCCTGGGTGGCCTGGGCGCCCTCCGAGCCCAAGTACCGCTTCTACGGGAGCGGCACCGCCGTGAGTCTGGTGGGGGCGGACCAGCTCCCCGGGGGCTCCGCCCGCGGGAGGTCCGGCGACAAGCCCGAGGCCCTCCGGGAGGCGGCCCGCGCCTCCGAGGAGGCCGCCAGGAAGATCGCCCTCAAGGAGCAAGAGGAGAAGCGGCGCGCCCGCCAGCGGGAGGCCGAGAGGCGGGAGCAGGAGCGCGTCCGGCGCATCAAGCTCCAAGAGGAGGCCAAGGAGCGCGAACGGCAGGCGCGGCTGCGGGAGATCCGGGAGCGGCGCGAGCGCGAGGAGCGCTGGCGCCGCCGCTACGAGGGCGATCAGCAGAAAGAGGCCGCTGCCTCCAAGACCCCGCCCACGCAGGTGGCGAAGCGGGCCGAGGAGCCCCCGAAGCCCCGGGCGGGGCACCCGGGCGAGGGCGGCGGCGACGGCCAGGGGGGCGGCAGCCTGGGCGGAGGGAGCGGTGGCGTCGCCCGGTCGGACTTGGAGCGCTACTATGGCCTTCTGGCCGAGCGGGTGCGGAGTCATTGGTCGGTTCCCCTGAACCTCTCGAACTTGGGGGATCTGCGGACTACAGTCGCCGTGGATGTGGCCCGGGACGGGACGGTTCGCAATTTGAGAATCGAGACGTCCAGCGGAAACCGCATCTACGACGAGCGGGCGCTCAAGGCGGTGGAGGTGGCCGCCAATCCGCAGTTCCCGGAACCCCCCAACACGGTGAGGGAGACTTGGCTTCTCCTGGGCTTTCGTTTCTGCGGCACGAGTTTCTGCCGCTGAGCTGATGAGGCGGACGTGAGAGCGAGCCCTCTTCGGGCCCCCCGGCTGGGGGGCTTGGGTTTTCTGGCGGCCCTGGCCGCTTTCGCCCTTGCCGGGGCGGGCGTCTTGGCGCCCCCGCCGGCGGGGGCGGCGAGCGACCGGGTGTTCATCGACATCTACTCCCCCACGGCCCGCAAGATCCGGCTGGCGATCCCCGAGCTCAGGCCGATGGAGGGCCGCCGCGATCCGCTCGGCCTCCAGATCGCCCAGGTGATCGAGGAGGATCTCGCCCGGACGGGCCTCTTCTTCACGCCGGACCGGCAGGGGTATCTCGAAAACCCTCTCCAGGCAGGGATCCTCAGGGACGAGCAGCGGTTCCCCGAATGGCTGAACGTGGTCAAGGCGGAGGCCCTGATCAAGGGAGGCTACACCGTCACGGGCGATTCCATCGTGGTGGAGCTCTACCTCTACGACACCGCGCGCGGCTCGCAGGAGCTCGGGAAGCGCTACCAGTACCCCCGGAGCGGCTGGCGCCTCATGGCCCACCGGTTCGCCAACGCGGTCCTCGAGCGCTTCACGGGCGAGCGGGGCATCTTCGACACCCAGATCGCCTTCGTCTCGCGGCGCTCTCCGGCCGAGCCGGGGGAGATCTACATCATGGACTGGGACGGGGCGGACCTGCGCCGCGTCACCCGGAACGGGATGGGGAACAACGCCCCCGCCTGGTCCCCCGACGGCCGGTGGATGGTGTACTCCTCCTTCAAGTCGAGGCCGCCGGGGGTGTTCCTGCTGCCCACGAACGGAGGGCGGGAGATGCGGGTGAGCTCGCCCACCGCCCAGGCCGTCGGGGGGAACTTCTCCCCGGACAGCCGCCTCCTCGCCTTCGCCGAGGTGGTGGGCCGGAACTACCAGATCGTGCTGTACGACACGGTCACGCGGGCGAAGCAGCGCCTCACCCGGAGCTTCGGGATCGACGTTTCGCCCTCCTTCTCGCCGGACGGAAAGAGGATCGTCTTCACCACCGGCCGCGGCGGGGGCCCGCAGATCTACGTGATGAACGCCGACGGCAGCGATCCTCGGCGCATCAGCTACCAGGGAACCTACAACACCGAGCCGAAGTGGAGCCCCCGCGGGGACCGGATTGCCTATTCGAGCCGCGTCACCGACGCCTCCTCCATCGACATCGTGACGGTGAACCCCGACGGCTCGGACATGCGCCGCCTGACCGGCGGCCAGCGCCTGAACGAGTCGCCCGCCTGGTCCCCCGACGGGAGGAACATCGCCTTCTCCTCGGACCGCGCCGGCCGCAAGGAGATCTACGTCATGACCTCGGCGGGGACCCAGCTCAAGCGCCTCCAACCCGGCCAGGAGCCGGCGTGGTCCCCCGCTTTGCAATAATTATGGGAGGGGTCACAAATTTCATGAAAACTTGTCTTGCCCCTTTTGGGAAGGGGAACTATACTTAGCCTCCGTGTTTGAGAGGGATTGCGTTTACGCGCCTTTGCGCGGGGGCGAAGCGTGGGAGAAAATGGCCATACGAACTTGATTTTTCATGTATTTCCCGCTCCGACCGGATACCTTTTGTTTGCCTGCGAGGAGGATGGCTGAATGTTTGTTACTGGTGGGGTGAGGCGGTTTGGGTACGTTTTGGTGGGGGTGGCTTTGTTGCTCGCTACGGGATGCGCCCAGCAGACCGTGAAGACCGAGGAGGCGGTCGCCGGGGCGCCCTCCCCTG
>CAYMWZ010000057.1:7992-13571 GCA_964394385.1 uncultured Nitrospinaceae bacterium
CGTCCTGGACAAGAAGGCGCGGTTCCTCCTCGACTATCCGACCATCCGCATCCAGGTCGAGGGCCACTGCGACGAGCGCGGAACCGTCGAGTACAACATCGCCCTGGGGCACCGCCGCTCCCAGAGCGCCAAGGATTACCTGGTTTCGCTGGGGGTCGACGCCTCCCGGATCGACACCGTGAGCTTCGGCAAGGAGCGGCCGCTCGACCCGCGCCGCAACGAGCTGGCTTGGTCGAAGAACCGCCGGGCGAAGTTCAATGTGGTCGGCGGAATTCCGGCGGGGATGAACTAGAGCGCCCGCCTGCCTGACGACAAAGGACTCCTCGGCGGCGGGCCGCCGAGGAGTTTTTTGCTTATGCGCGCTTTTCCTCCTTCGAGCCGGCTGGCCCCGCTCCTTGGCGCCTTGCTGCTTCCGCTGATGGGCTGCGCGGAGCCGGGGCTGCGGGGCGGCGATCCGTTCCTCGGCGCCCCCGCCGGGCCCGCCTCCCCCGTGGCCGCCGGGCGGGATCTTCCCGATCTGCGCGAGAGCCTCCGCGAGCTCCGCCGGGGGCTGGCCAACCAGGAGGAGCGGATCGAGGAGGCGCGCAAGGCCATCCAGGCCCTGGCGGATGGCGCCGAGCGGGGCCGGCGCGCCTCGGAGGAGGCCCTCAAGAAGCTCGGCCAGCAGCTCGATGAGGTGCGCGGGCGCATGGACACCCTCGAGGGCGAGCTGGCGCTGCTCCGCGCCTCGGCCCGCGGGCGGGGCGCCTCCCCGGGGGAGGAGGGCCTCTCCGGCCCGGCGGGCGCCCCCTCGGCGGCGGCGGCGGCCGTGGGGGTTCCCCAATCCGCTCCCGGCGGGGAGGCTGAGGCGCTCGCCGCGGGGGTCCCCCGGGCGGAGCAGGCGCCGCCCGCGGGCCTTCCGGCCGATGCCCCCCGGGTGGCCACGGCCCCGGGCGCCCCCCCCGCGCCCCTTGCCCCCCCCTCCGTCGCGAAGCTGCCGGACCCGGAGGAGGAGTTCAACGAGGCGCTGCGGGTCCTCCGCGAGGAGCGGAGCTTCCCCCGGGCGCGCGCGCTCTTGTCGGGCTTCATCGCCAAGCACCCGACCCACGAGCTGGCCGACGACGCCCAGTATTGGATCGGCATGTCCTACTTTGAGGAGAAGAACTTCGAGCGGGCCATCCTGGCCTTCAACAAGGTGCAGGTCGACTACGCCAACGGCGACAAGGCCCCCGACGCCCTCCTGCAGGAGGCGCTCTCGTTCCTGAGCCTCGGGGACAGGGCCAGCGCGCGCGAGCTCCTGGGGCGCGTGGTGGGCAAGTACCCGAATTCGGATGCCGCGAAGACGGCCATCGAACGTCTCAAGTCCTTCTAGGGGGTGTGGCCCTCCGCCGCCCGCGAGCCGCCATGAGTGACCCGAGCAGAGTCCCCCGAGCGGCCCGGGCGCGGGCGGAGGAGCTGGCCGAGGCGCTCCACCGCCACAACCACCTCTACTACGTCCTCGACGCCCCCGAGATCACGGACGCCGAGTACGATCGCCTCCTCCGCGAGCTGCGCGAGCTCGAAGAGCGCTACCCGTCCCTCGTGCATCCCGGCTCCCCCACCCAGCGCGTGGGCGCGGCGCCCCTCGACGCCTTCGAGGTATTCGTCCACGACCCCCCGATGCGGAGCCTGGAGAACGCGGTCGCCGAGGAGGAGGTTGCCGCCTTCGAGGAGCGCGCCCGCCGCTTCCTGCGGCAGACCTACGACCGCGAGGTGGAGGAGATCGCCTACACGGCCGAGCCCAAGCTCGATGGTCTTGCCGTTGAGCTCATCTACCGCGGCGGCCGCCTCGAGGCGGGCGGGACGCGGGGGGACGGCGAGCGGGGCGAGGAGGTCACCCAGAACCTGCGCACAATCCGGAAGGTGCCCCTCGTCCTCCAGCGGCCCGAGAAGGGCCCGCCGCCGCCCGCCTACCTCGCCGCGCGGGGGGAGGTGTTCATGCGGCTGGAGGATTTCCAGAAGCTTAACCGCGCCCGCATCGAGGCGGGCGAGCCCCCCTTCGCCAACCCCCGCAACGCCGCGGCCGGCGCCCTGCGCCAGCTCGACCCGCGGATCACGGCGGCGCGGCCGCTCGACGTCTGCTTCTACGGGGTGGGGCGGGTGGAGGGCTTCGCTTTTGAGAGCCAGTCGCACCTCCTGGAGACCCTGCCGCGGTGGGGCCTCCCGGTCAGCCCCGCCTGGCGGCGCTGCCGCGGGATGCGGGAGGCGATCGCCTACTGCGCCGAGCTCCTCGCGGGCCGGGAGCGGGCCGACTACGAGCAGGACGGGGTGGTCCTCAAGGTGGACAGCTTCGAGCTTCAGCATGAGCTCGGGGGCACCTCGCGGGCCCCGCGCTGGGCCATCGCCTTCAAGTTCCCCGCCCGGCAGGAGACCACGGTGGTCGAGGACATCCTCTTCCAGGTGGGCCGCACCGGGGTGATCACGCCGGTCGCCCTGATGCGCCCCGTCCGGGTGGGCGGGGTGGAGGTCTCCCGCGCGACGCTCCACAACGAGGACGAGATGCGGCGCAAGGACGTCCGGGTCGGCGACACCGTCCTCGTCCAGCGGGCGGGGGACGTCATCCCCGAGGTGGTCGCCGTCGTGCGCGAGTGGCGCCCGAAGGGCGCCAGGCCCGTCGAGATGCCCAAGGCGTGCCCGGTCTGCGGAACGCCCGCCGCCCGCGAGGCGGGCGAGGCGGCGCTGCGCTGCCCCAACCCGGTCTGCCCCGCGGTGGTGCGGGAGAGCCTGCGCCACTTCGGCTCGCGCTCGGCGATGGACATCGACGGCCTGGGCGAGAAGCTCGTGAACCAGCTCGTCGAGGCGGGGCTGGTCAGAGAGCCGGCCGATCTCTTCGGCCTCGGGCGGGAGCGCCTCGCCGCCCTCGAGCGGATGGGGGAGAAGTCGGCCGACAACCTCCTGGCCGCGCTCGGGCGGGCGAGGGGGCGGAGCCTGGCGCGCTTCATCTACGCCCTGGGCATCCGCCACGTGGGCGAGCACCTGGCCGAGGTGCTCGCCTCCCACTTTGGGAGCGTCCAGCGGCTCATGGAGGCGGACGCCGACTCCCTGATGAGGCTCCACGAGGTGGGCCCTCAGGTGGCGAGGAGCATCGTGGCCTTCTTCCAGGAGCCCCGCTCGCGCGCGATGGTGGAGAGTCTCCTCAGGGCCGGGGTCCGCCCCGCCCCGCCCGCGCGTTCGGCGGCGGCCGCGGGGGAGGCGCCCTTCGCCGGGAAGACCTTCGTCCTCACGGGCACGCTCTCGCGCCGCTCGAGGAGCGAGGCGAAAGGAGCCATCGAGGCTCTCGGCGGCCGCGTGAGCGGATCGGTGAGCAAGAAGACGGACTTCGTCGTCATGGGCGGAGGGCCGGGCTCCAAGCTCGCCAAGGCGGAGGCGCTCGGCGTCCGGCTCCTCAGCGAGGAGGAGTTCGAGCGGGCGGTCGAGGGGAGGAGGCTTCCTTGACGGGGAGACCCGCCTTTTTTATCATGGTGCCTGGAATGTCCGGTTCCGATGCTGACCCACGCTCCCAGCCCTTTTTCCCAAGCTAGGACGGTTGAGTGGCGAAAGTTCGAAAGGCGGTGTTTCCGGTCGCTGGGCTGGGCACCCGCTTCTTGCCCGCGACGAAGGTCATACCCAAAGAGATGCTCCCCATCGTGGATACGCCGCAGATCCAGTTCGGCGTGCAGGAGGTCCTCGACGCGGGGATCGAGGACATCGTCTTCATCACCGGCCGGGGGAAGGTCTCGATGGTGGACCACTTCGACGTGGCCTACGAGCTGGAGGACCACCTCCGCCGGCGCGGAGAGGAGGAGCTGCTCGAGGTGGTGAGGGAGATCGCCAACAAGGCGCACATCGCCTCCGTCCGCCAGAAGGTCCCCGGGGGGCTGGGGCACGCCGTGCTCTGCGCGAAGAGCCTCGTGGGCGATGAGCCCTTCGCCGTGGTGCTGAGCGACGACATCATCCGGAGCGAGACGCCCGCCGTCCGCCAGCTCACCGACGCCTACGAGAGGCATGGCGCGGCGGTCATCGCGGTGATGCGGGTGGGGCGGGATCAGATCTCCAAGTACGGCGTCGCCGTCCCGAAGAAGGGTCCCTCTCCCGGCCCGCGCATCACGCCCCTGGAGGGCATGGTGGAGAAGCCGCCGGCAGAGGAAGCTCCCTCGGACCTCGCCATCATCGGGCGCTACGTCCTCCCGCCCGAGATCTTCGCCGTCCTGGAGCGGACCCCGCCCGACGCCAAGGGGGAGGTTCAGCTCACCGACGGCCTCCGCCTCCTCTTGGAGGAGCGGCCCGTCTTCGCCTACGAGTTCGAGGGGAAGCGCTACGACGCCGGAGACAAGCTGGGGTTCCTGCAGGCGACGGTGGAGTTCGCCCTGGCCCGCGAGGACCTCGGCCCCTCGTTTCGCGCCTATCTGAGGAGTCTCAAGGTTTGATCCCCGAATCCGGCCCTCCGGGAGACCCCGACCCTCCAGACCTCCGGGGACCGGGCGCCGCCAATCGGGAAGGCGCTCCGGGGGCGCCTCGCCGCCCCGGGGCCGGGAGGCGCTGAGAGATGGAAGGGGACCTCCTCTTTCGGCTTCTGGCCCTCGCCGCGCTGCTCCTCCTGTCCGCGGGCTTCTCCGCGAGCGAGACCGCGTTCTTCTCCCTCGGGCGCCCCCGCCTGCGCGCCATGCGCAGGGAGGGCGGGCTCGGGCGGCGCATCGCCGAGCTCCTCGACCGGCCCCGCCGGCTCATCATCTCCATCCTGATGGGCAACGAGATCGTGAACATCGCCGCATCGGCGGTCTTCACCGGGGCCGTCGTCGTCTTCTGGGACGAGGAGCGCACCTGGCTCGCCCCCGTCCTGATGACCCCTCTCCTGATGGTCTTCGGCGAGATTACGCCCAAGTCTCTCGCGGCGCGCTATCCGGATTTCTTCGCCCGCTTCCTCTTTTTCCCTCTCTTCCTCTTCACGCGCCTGGCCTCCCCGCTCAGGTGGATCTTTTTGCAGATCGCCAACCAGGTCTTGACCCTCCTCGGCGCGCCGCCCCGGGCGCGGGGCAACATCTTGACCGAGGGCGAGTTCCTGACCCTCGTGGACGCGGGCCACCACGAGGGGCAGCTCGACGCGATGGAGAAGACCTACATCCACAACATCTTCGAGTTCCACGACCGGGCCGTGGGGGATGTGATCGTCCCGCGGACGGACATGGTCTGCTGGGAGGCGGATCTCCCCCTCGGCGAGGTGGCCGAGCGCGTGCGGAACGTGCCCCACTCGCGCATCCCCATCTACCGGGGGGACCGGGACCACATCGTGGGGATCCTCTATGTGAGGGACTTCCTCCGCCACGCCGGGAGGGGGACCGTCGGCCCCGGGGAGCGCCTCACGCAGGCGATGCTGCGCGAGCCCATCATCGTCCCCTCGGGCATGAAGCTCGACGCCCTCTTCCGCCTCTTCCGCCAGCGGCGCACCCACATCGCCATCGTGGCGGATGAGTTCGGCGGGGTGGTGGGGCTGGTGACGATGAAGGATCTCCTGGAGGAGATCTTCGGCGAAATCCGCGATGAGTTCGACGCCCCCGCCGAGGCGTGGATCCAGCCCCAGCCCG
>CAYMWZ010000058.1:0-13544 GCA_964394385.1 uncultured Nitrospinaceae bacterium
TAAGAGACAGACATTTCCCTGATGCAGAAGGCCGCCTCGAGCTCGGTTCGCGATTTGGGCCGGCACTTCTTCACCTTCGTGGCGCTCCTATGCGTGGCCGTCTACCAGAACCCCAAGATGGCCCTCCTCTTTCTTGTGGCGGTTCCACCGGTGGGGTATCTCGTTGCCCGCATGGGGGAGAAGATCCGCCGCATTACGCGCGGCACCCAAGAGCGCATGGGAGATATCAGCTCCCTCATGAAGGAGATTTACGCTGGGATGCGCGTAGTGAAAGCGTTCGGGGCAGAGAACTACGAAGCCCGCCGCTTCGACCGGACCAACCTCTCTTACTTTCGGACGGTGATGGGGGCTATGCGCGTCCGCGCCCTGGCACCCCCCCTCGTTGAGGGAATCGGAGGCGTCTTGGCGGGAGTGGTGCTGTGGTTCGGGGCGCTCATGGTGATGCGGGGAGAGGTGACGCCGGGCCAGCTTTCGAGCTTCCTCGTGGCTGTTGGGATGGTATACAGTCCTCTCAAGTCCCTTACCCGGGTGTACCACAACCTGATGGAGGGCATGGCGGGCGGCCAGGCCGTCTTTGAGCTGATGGACGCCTACCGCTCCGAGGAGATGAATCCGGGCGGGCGGAAGATGGGCAGGCTCTCCCGGGGCATCCGCTTCCGCAACGTCCACTTCGCCTATGAAGAGGAACCCGTCCTCCGGGATATCAGCCTGGAGATCCGGGCGGGGTCGGTCCTCGCCGTGGTCGGGATGAGCGGCGCGGGCAAGACCACCCTGCTTGACCTCATCCCCCGCTTCTACGCTCCTCAGTCGGGTCAGATCACCTATGACGGGGTGGAGGGGGACGCCTTTGACCTGGGCAGCCTGCGCGCCCAGATCGCCGTCGTCGGGCAGCACGTGATCCTCTTCAACGACACGGTGGCAAAGAACATCGCCTACGGTGCCGAGGGCCCCGTCGACCGCGAGGCCATCGTTGAGGCGGCAAAGGCGGCCAATGCCCACAGATTCATCTCGGCCCTTCCTCATGGGTACGACACGGTGCTCGGGGAGGAGGGCATCCGCCTCTCGGGCGGAGAGCGCCAGCGCATTGCGATCGCTCGTGCCATCCTTCGGGATCCCTCCATCCTGCTCCTGGACGAGGCGACCAGCGCGCTCGACTCCGAGAGCGAGCAGGTGATCCAGGAGGCTCTCGATCGCCTCATGAAGGACCGTACCACCATCGTCGTGGCCCACCGTCTCTCTACCATTCACGCCGCCGACATCGTTGCAGTCCTTGATCGCGGGCGCCTCGTCGATCGGGGAACCCATGAGGAGCTCATGGAGCGGGGAGGGCTTTACCGCAGGCTTTGGGAGATGCAGTTCGCGGGCGGCGAGATCCTCGATGTTCCCGCGGCAAAGGAGCGTCGCGCCGCCCTTCCACAGCCGGAGCGGACCTCGTGAAAGAAGTGGCGCTCGAGACGGCGCGGCCGACGCGGGTCGGCGGGGGGGAGCGATCTCTCTCCATTCTCCAGGTCGTCTCCTGCCGCGGATGGAGTTCGGACGCTTGGGCGGCGGTTGCGCTCTCCCTGGGCCTTCAGAGCGAGGGCCACCGTGTCCTGCTCCTGTGCCGGGGGGTGGCGGGGGGTTGGGAAGTGGCTGACCGGGCCCGGCGGGAAGGAGTCCGGGAGGTGGATTTCATCGAGGCGAGTAACAACTTCCGTCCGGCGAGCTATCTGCGCGACCTGAGGCGCCTGAGGAGGCTGGCCCGGGAGCGGTCCGCCGACGCCATCCACGTCCATCGCGGGGTGGAGCATTGGCTGGCGGCCGCAGCTTGGCCTAACCGGGAGGGCCCCGTGGTTGTCCGCAGCCGGCACATCCTCGAGCCCGTGCGGCGGCATCTGCTCAACCGGTGGCTCTACCAAGGCGGAACAGACCGGGTGGTGGCCGTCTGCGAGCGGATTCGCCGGGGGTACGTCGAAGAGGGCGGCTTCCCCCCCGGCCGGTTTGTGACCGTCATGGGAGGGGTGGACGTCTCGGCCTACGACCCCGCCGCCGATGGTGCCGCCTTCCGGCGGGCATGGGGCATCCCCCGCGAGGCGTGGGTCGTCGGGATGGCGGGGAGCGTGCGCCTGTGGCTGAAGGGGCAAGACGTCTTGCTTCGGGCGGCGGCGCGAATGTCGGGGGAGGAGAGGGGAGCGCCCTGGGTAGTTGTGATGGGCGGGGGGGAGGACTTGGAGCGGCTCAAGGCCCTCGCCGCAGAATTGGGAGTTGCAGAGCGTGCGCGTTTCCCCGGCTATGTGGAGGATCTGCCGGAGGCGCTTGCGGCCTGCGACGCCTTGGCGTTTCCCTCCCTCCGGTCCGAGGGAACCAGCCGGGTCCTCTTTGAGTATCTGGCCTCGGGCCGCCCGGTGGCAGCGAGCCGGGTCGGATGTGTAGGGGAGATCGTCCGCGACGGCCGCGAAGGGTTGCTGATCCCTCCGGGGGATCCAACAGCCCTGGCTGATGCGCTTGGGCGCCTCAGGGCGGACGGCGGGGCCGCCGGGGCCATGGGCGTCTCGGCGCGGAGGAGGGCCGAGGAGGAATTCGACTGTCGAGTAATGGCGCGGCGGATGGTGGAGGTCTACAAAGAGGCCGCCCGCGCGCGGAGGAGCCCGCGCGGATGACCGGCAACGGCCCGAACTGGATTCTCGGGATCAACGATTCCCACCTCGCGACGGCTTGCCTCATGCGGGATGGCGAGGTGGTCGGCTGCATGAGCGAGGAACGCTTCACCCGCCGGAAAAATGAAGGCGCTTACCCCCAACAGGCGGTCGATCTTCTCCTCGCCGAAAAGGGGATGAAGCCCGGGGATCTCTCCGCTGTCGCCCTGGCGGGTCACGAGGCGATGGAACCGGACTGGTTCGAGCGCGTGACGCGCGACGACGACTACATCGACGAGTATCTGGGCATCAAGAAGATGAGCGGCCTGCGGCGGAGGGTGCGCCGCGTGGGCAAGAAGCTCAACCTCTCGGTGGAATCTTCCGGGAAGAACCGCACGCCAAACGAGAAGCGCTTTCAAACGATCGTCGGCCACCTGGGCATTTCCAAGTCGAAGATCCACATCGTCGAGCACCATACTGCCCATGCCGCGGCGGCTTACTACGGGTCTCCCTTCGCGGGAGAGCGCTGCCGGCGGGCCGCCGTCCTGACGAACGACGCGTCGGGGGACGGTGTTTGCGCCACCTGGAACGCTGCTGGCCCGGACGGCATTCGCCGCCTCGCCGCCTCCCCGAGCTCGGCCGGTTCGCTGGGTAGCTTTTATTGTCTGATCACCCTTTTCCTGGGAATGCGCCAGCTTGAGCATGAGTACAAGGTGATGGGCCTCGCCCCCTATGCGCCAGAGTACGGGAAGAGGAGATCATACGAGGTGATGAGTAAGATGATCGCCTTCGAGCCCTCAGATCCACCCTGCTTCCGCTGGAAGGTCCGCAGGGATCGCTTCCGCTATTTGATGGAAAACCTTGCCCGGCACCGCTTCGATTGGGTGGCCGCCGCCGGCCAGGAGATGCTCGAAGAGATGCTGCTCAGTTGGGCGCTGGCGGGGATCAAGGCGGCCGGAGAGGGCCGGGTGGCGGTGAGCGGCGGGGTATTCATGAACGTCAAGGCCAACCAGAAGATCGCCGCCCTCGGAGAGGTGCAGGAGCTCTTCGTCCTGCCGAGTTGCGGCGACGAGTCGAACGCCATCGGAGCCGCCTACTGGGTTCAGGCCGAGGGCACAAAAACCCGTGGGCCCGGCCGATGCACCCCCCTTGGAGCCCTGTATCTCGGAAGGGACATCACGGAGGCCGCCGCCGCCGAGGCGATCGAACGCCTGGGCGCGGGGCAAAACTACGTCGTCCGGCACTTCGACGACATCGATGGCGAAGTGGCCAGGCTTCTCAGCAAGGGGGAGGTGGTCGCCCGTGTGAGGGGGGGGGAGGAGTTCGGAGCGCGGGCTCTCGGGAACCGCTCCATCCTCGCCAACCCGAGCGACATCCGGGTCGTCGCTCGCATAAATAAAATGATCAAAAGCCGAGACTTTTGGATGCCCTTCGCTCCTACTCTCCTCGCCGAGCGTGCGGATGACTATCTCCACAATCCCAAGGGGATGAAATCGCCTTACATGATGCTCACTTTTGACAGCACACCCAGAGGGCAGGAGGACTTCCTCGCTGCGTGCCATCCCTACGACGGCACCCTTCGCCCCCAGATACTCGAGCGGGAACACAACCCGGACTATTACCGCCTGATCGAGGAGTTCGAGCGCCGCACGGGGATCGGGGGGGTCCTTAACACTTCCTATAACCTTCACGGCGAGCCCATCGTCTCGAGCCCGGAGGACGCCATCCGCACCTTCGAAGGCTCCGGCCTCCCCCACCTCGCCCTCGGTCAGTACCTCATTTCCAAGAGGATGGCCGATCATTTTTGAGGAATGCTCGCCTCCTCTCTGGCGGAGCGACCGTGAAGATCGCCCTCATCCGATCCGCGATTCACCGTCACGGTGGGGTGGAGCGCTACGTGTGGCTCCTCGCGCGGGAGTTGGCCCGGCACGGGCATGAGGTGCACCTTCTGGCGCGCCGTTGCACGGAGCTTCCCCATCCTGCGGTTCGGTTCCGCTTGGTCCGCGCCTGGGGGCCGTTTTCATTTCTCAAGGTGTTCTCCTTCGCCGTGGGGGTCCGGAAGGTGCTGGAGCGGGAGTCCTTCGACGTCGTGCACTCCTGCGACCGGATCTTCTCCTGCGACATCTACCGCGCGGGGGAGGGCGTCCACCGCGAGTGGCTGGAGGTGGCGGCCCGCCACCTCCCTCCCTGGAAGGCGGCGTTGCGCCGGCTGGATCCCCTCCACCGGGTGCTTTGCTGGATCGAGGAGGGGTTGCTCGCCGGGGGGGGAGCGCGGCGAGTGACGGCCATCAGCCGCCGAGGGGCCGAGGAGATTAGGCGCCACTTCGCCCGGGAGGACGTTCCCGTCATCTACAATGGGGTGGACCCAGAGGAGTTCGCCCCCCCTCAGCCTGGCGAGCGCGAGGCGATCCGCGAGGAACTCGGGATCCAACCGGAGGCCTTCGTTGTGCTCTATGTCGGGAGTGGTTTTTTCCGCAAGGGGCTGCGTTACCTGGTCGAAGGCTTCGCCCGCCTTGAGGAGGATGGCGGCAGGGTGTCATGGCTCCTCGTTTCGGGGAGGGACTCCGCCGGCCCTTACCTTGGCCTCGCTCGTACCCTCGGGGTGGGGGGGCGCGTCCGGTTCTTGGGGATGGAGGTTCCGCCTGCACGGCTCTATCGTGGGGCGGACGTATTCGTCTTTCCCACATTGTATGAACCGTTTGGAAACGTCTGCTTGGAGGCTTTGGCGAGCGGCCTTCCGTGCATCTTCTCCTCGCGCAGCGGAGGGGCCGAGGTGGTGACGGATGGGGAGGACGGCTTGATCCTCCAGGAGCCGACCGACGCCGGGGAGATTGCCCGGCTTCTTCGCCTGTGCATGAATCGGGAGAAGGCCACCTCCCTTGGCCGTGCGGCGCGAGCCCTGGCGCTCCGCTTTAGCGTGGCCGCCAACGCCGAGGCCACCGAAGCGCTCTACCGCGAGATCGTGGCCGAAAAAACGCGCGGCCCCGCGGCCGTCCTCCCGGGGGGACGGTGAATCTTCTGGTTTGCGCATCGGCCTATCCTCCCTCGGTGGGCGGCATCCAGACCCTCTCGGCGCGGCTGGCGGGCGCCTTGGCGAGGCGGGGGAACCGGGTGCGCGTCCTCGCCCGCGGCCGGGAAGGGGACCCTCGGGTCGACGCCGAGACGGCCCCCGCCCAGGTGAGGCGAGTGGGGTGGAAGCCCCTCCTCTGGCCTGTCCTGGCAAGCCAGGTCCTCGCCGAGCGGCCGGACGCTATCCTCCTCACCCATCGGGCCGATTTCCTCAGGCTGGCCCTTGGCATGAAGCGTCTGGGGAGTTCTCCGGTCGCGGTGGTTGTGCACGGAAACGAGGTTTATGGCTCGCCGCGCATGAAGGCCTTGGCGGCTTTGCTGGGGCGGGCCGACGCGATCATCGCCGTGAGCCGGTATGCGCGGGCGCGGCTGGTGGATCTCGGCCTCCCTCCGGAGAAAACCTTCGCCGTTCCCAATGGGGTTTTTTTCGAGGGGTTTGATCCGCCCGAAGCGGGGGAGAGGGTTCGGAGCCGGCTGGGACTGGAGGGAAAGAAGGTGATCCTGTCGGTGGGGCGTCTCTCGCGTGTCAAAGGTTTTGACTCCGTCATCCGGGCGTTGCCGAGCGTGGCCGCCCGCGTTCCCGAGGCCGCCTACCTGATCGTGGGGGCGGGGCCGGAGGAGGCCGCTTTGCGCACCCTGGCCGCGGAACTGGGGGTGGCGGAACGCGTCATCTTCGTCGGCGAAGTTCCCCACGGGGAGATGGGGCGAGGCGCCCACGCCTATTACCAAGCCTGTGATCTGTTCGCCATGCCTAGCCGGGAGGATCCGGCGAGCGGCGCAGTGGAGGCATTTGGGATTGTCCACCTCGAAGCGGGCGCTTGCGGGAAGCCCGTGGTGGGCGGGCGCTCGGGCGGCTCGGCCGAGGCGGTGGCCGAGGGAGAGTCGGGCTTGTTGGTGGACGGGGACTGTCCGGACGAATTGGCCGAGGCCATCCTTCGCGTCCTGACCTCACCCGGGTTGGCTCGGGCCATGGGGGAGGCGGGCCGGCGGCGAGCCGAGGCGAGGCCGTGGGCTCAGGTGGCGGCCGAATACGAGGCCATTCTCAACCGGCTAACCAGCGGCTAGATTTTTACACCCCCTGTCCATCCGCCGGGCGAGTTGATATAAATGCCATTACATCGCTGCTCTCCGCCGAGAAGGAACACGTCCGAGGCCCTTGATGCCGCGGCCAATTCGCGGGAATGGAGCAACGCTTGAAGAAGATCGCCCTCTCGGTCGTCACATTTATCCTGGCACTTCTCGCCGCCGAGGGCGCTACGCGCCTTCTTTTCAGCCGGAAAGATTTTAAGGCGTGGCAGGCCGCCTCCCTTCGCTACCATGCCGACCCTTGCTTCGGATGGAAGATACTTCCGGGGGAGTACTTCCAAAGCCGAGAGACGATCCGGATCAACCGCTTGGGGCTGCGCGGACCGGAACTCTCGGAGGCGAAAGCGCCGGGGGAGATGCGGGTCTTCGTCCTGGGAGGATCCGCGGTTTTCAACAACAACTCCGCCGGAGGCAACACTTGGCCTCGGCTCCTCGAGCGAAGGCTGCACGAGCGGTTCGGCCCCTTCGTCCGCGTAGTCAACGCAGGGACGCCCGGCTATTCGACCTATCAGTCCGCCAAGCGGCTCGAGTGTGAGCTGCTGCGTTATTCGCCGGACCTCGTTCTGATCTATCACCTCTGGAACGACGTAAAGTACTTTTCCGAGTCCGACATCCCGGCCTTGGTCCGGCTCCTGGAGGAGCACGGGCGCTTTAACCAGCGCACCACCCTGAACATCTTCACCGGGGAGATCCCCATCTTTGATCGGCTGACCGAGTGGTCCCAGATCGCCGCGCGGCTGCGCTTCGCTTTCATCAAGCTTGTCCGCCACATCAACAAGTACGACGACGAAGGCAAAACGCGGGAGAAGCTAAATGAATTGGTTCACTCCAACGGAGTGGATTTTTACCGCAGAAATCTTCTCGCCATCCGCTCCGCGCTGGCGCAGAGGAACATCCCCCTCATCATCGTCAAGCAGGGAACCCTCGCCGGACCCAACAACACCCCCAGGGAGAGGGAGCTGATCGGCTATCGCTACCCCGGTTTCAACCACGAGATTCTCCTTGAAGCTTACCGGAAGGGGTGGGAGGTTAACGACGAAATTTGCCGCATGGGGGGGGTGAGTTGTATTCCCGCGCACGAGCGGCTGCCCCATACGCTGGAGTATTTCCGCGACCACGTCCATTTGACGGATCGGGGGAAGAAGCGCTTGGCGGACACGATCTTTGAAGAAATGGAAAAGATGAAGTGGGTGGCGGAGAAATTGGAGGCCGTCCGCTCCCGATGAGCAGTATTTTCCCCTCCCAGGCTGCCGCGCCCCCCGACCCGGCGGGATTCCGGGGGTCTCTCGCCGAGATGGGCCGGAGGCTGAATCTCCGGAGGCCCCTCTCCCGCCTGGCGTTCGCTTTCTTGATCGGCTTTGTGTTGGCGTCGCCTTTTTCGATAACGGCTGCGCAGTTTTTCGCCTTTGCCGGTGTTGCTGCTTGGGTGGCCTCTATCAACCGCGAGACGAGAATCTTTGACCTGCGATTCCCTCTCGTTTGGCCCTTCGCGGTATTCGGTCTCATCACCCTGGCGAGTGCTTTCACATCCGACTTGCCGCTCAGGAGCATATTCGACTCTCGCAAGCTGCTTCAGATTCTGATCTTCTATTTCGCCTTGAACACTGTTCGCGATGACTGGGAGGCCCTTTGGCTCGTCAAGGCGCTCTTCGCGGCCACGGCCGTCGTCTCGGCCTACACCTTGGCGGTCGCCCTGCGGGAGCCGATCGAATTGGCCAACCGCATGAGGGGCTTTTTCAGCATCTACATGACCCTGGGAGGGTTTTTGGTGACCGCCGGGGCGCTGGCGCTCGCTTTCCTCCTCCTGCCCGGCGGCGGGAGACGCAGCGTCTGGATCTACGTTGCGGCTGCATTAATGGGTGGGGCTCTGCTCACCACTTTCAGCCGTAACGCTTGGGTCGGGATGGTTGTCGCCCTTCTGGTTATCGCTCTGGCCGGACGAAGCGGGCGGGCGGCCTCCCTCGTGCTCGCCGCCGCCGCGGCCGCCTTCCTCCTGGTTCCTCAGCCCTTCCGCGATCGCTTGTGGAGCATGGCCGACCCCAAGGACATCACTACTGTTGAGCGGATCTACATGTGGAAAAGCGGCCTCCGCATGGCCCGCGATCACCCCCTCCTCGGCGTGGGCCCCAATCGGATCAAAAAATACTTTCCCCAATATGCCGAGCCCGAGGCGCGTAAGAGGAGTACGAGCCACCTGCACAACAACCCGTTGCACATCGCAGCGGAGCGGGGTTTTCCGGCCCTGGCGGCATGGCTGTGGGTGTGGGGAGCTTTCTTCGCCGCCGTGGTGGGCCGCCTGAAGGAGGCGAGGGCGGGGCCGTTCCCTCTCCGCTTCCGTCTGGTGGGGGCGCTCGCCGCCGCGGCCGGCATCTTCACGGCGGGGCTGTTCGAGTACAACTTCGGCGACTCGGAAGTGATGATGACGACCTATTTCGCCATGGCGCTCCCATTCGTGGGCGGGGGCGTGGCCGGCCGGCCTAGTGAAGGCGAATGAAATTCTCCAGGAATCCAGTGCTCTCGACCGGCTCTGCGGCGTGGAGGGTTACTACCCCCAGCTTGTTGCCGCCCAGCTCATAGACGATTCGGCCGATTTCCTGGCCGGCCCGGACGGGGGCAGGGACAGAGGCCGGTATCTCTGCCCGCGCTTCAACCCGTCTCTCGTCGCTTCGCCGGATGAGGGCACGGACTTTACCCTGGGCCTCGAGAGGAACCTCCCCTTTGCGGCCTCTAAGGACTCTCACCTTGTGGTGCCCGTTCAAGAGATTCCCGGCTATCTCGTACCACCGGTAGCGCGAGAATCCCCATGCAAGCAACTGCTTGGCCTCCTCGAAACGGCGTTGGGAGCGGCTCGAGCCGAAGATGATCCCGATGAGCCGCAAGTCGTCCCGCCGGGCCGTGGCAACGATGCTGAAGCCCGCCTCCGGGTAGTAGCCTGTCTTGAGCCCGTCCATTCCGGGGAAGCGGCCGAGGAGGCGGTTCGTGTTCCAGAGGGTGAACTTCCCGTTCCGGAAGGGAGCGCTCGGCTTCGAACTCCATTCTAGAACGGGAGGATGCCGGAGGAGCGCCTGGGCGAGGAGCCCAGCATCGCGGGCGCTCATCAGGTTAACCGGCTTTCCTCGGCCAGGGGGAAGACCATGAGGGTTGACGAAGCGGCTGTCGGTCATGCCGAGTTGACGGGCGCGCCCGTTCATCATTTCGACGAAGGCGGACTCGTCCCCCGCCACGTGCTCGGCCACGGCGTAAGCTGCATCGTTTGCTGAGCTGATCAGGATCGCCTTCATGAGTTCCTCGAGACGGAAGCGCTCTCCTTCCTTGAGATATACCTGCTGGCCGCCGATCCGGGATGCCGCCCGCGAGACCGTGATGACGTCATGCAAGTGGATTTTTTTCTGCTCAAGGTGCTCCAATACGATGAGGGCGGTCATCATTTTCACTATGGAGGCTGGGATCACTCGGAGCCGGGGATTATGCGCCCGAAGGACACGGCCCGTCTCTGCCTCGATCAGCAGGGCCGATTGGTAAGGAGCCTCCCTGCGCTCGCGCTGGCCTGGGGACTTATGCTTGGCGGAATCTGCCGCTCCCGCCGGCACATCAACAAAGGCTGGGAGGAGGAAGACAGCAAGGCTGAGCGCCAAAGACGCCAGCCGGGGGGGGGCAGGGGATGAACTCATCAGGACGCCTCTTCGAAAAATTGGGCGGAAGAGGATACATCTTAAAGCGGTTTCTCGGGCGGGTGGGACAACCAGCTGAATTAATTGGAGAATTATACTCATAAATCGCAAGTTGTCAAAGGAAACATTTGGGGGATTTTGGCACTCCCCTCCTCCCGGAGGGGTTAACCCGCAGAATTCTTTCCGATTGGATGGATCACTCCCTCGAACGCCCTGGCGAGAGATTTCTTGCCCAGGGTGGGCTCCTTTGTTACCATGCTTCGACCGAGGGAGGAGTCGAGTGGGGGAGCCTTCTCCTCGTGGGGCGGCGCGCGTCGCGGGCCGCCAGAGGGGTGCGATTCAGGCCGTCGCGGCCGAGGGCGGCCGGATGAGGAGAGCGGAAATGCTCATCAAAGGATCTTTGGTCGCGATGGTCACGCCCTTCCGGGATGGAAAGGTGGACGAGGCGGGGATCCGCTCGCTGATAGATTTCCATTTGGAGAACGGCACCCACGGCATCGTGGCCTGCGGCACCACGGGGGAGTCGGCGACACTCAGCCACGAAGAGCACGATCGTGTCGTCGAAATGGTCATCCAGCGGGTGGCCGGGCGCATCCCGGTCGTTGCAGGTTCGGGCTCTAACAGCACGGCTGAGGCCATACGCCGCACCCAGTTCGCCGCGAAGGCAGGCGCGGACGCCGCCCTTCTCGTGGCCCCCTACTACAACAAGCCCACCCAGGAAGGGCTATACCAGCATTTCAAGGCGGTGGCCGAGTCGGCGGACATCCCCATCGTCCTCTACAACGTGCCCGGCCGGACGGTGATCCAAATCGCCCCTGACACGGTGGCCCGTTTGGCGGAAGTTCCCAATATCGTGGGCATCAAAGAGGCCACCGGGAGCCTCACAAACACCTGTGACATTATCTCGAAGTGCCCGGAGGATTTTTTCGTCCTCTCGGGCGATGATTTCGTGACCCTTCCGATGATGGCGATGGGTGCGGTGGGGACGATTTCGGTCACGGCGAATGTGGCCCCCGCCGACGTGGCGGAGATGTGCCAGGCGCAGTTGGACGGGGACCATGAGGGTGCCCGGCGGCTCCACTTCAAGATGTGGGAACTGAATCACATGATGTTCATTGAGACCAACCCCATTCCCTCGTAGGCGACCCTCGCCCTCATGGGCAAGATTCGGATGGAGTACCGGCTGCCCCTCTGCCCGCCTTCTCCGGCCAACCTGAAGAAGCTTGAATCCTTTGCGAGGTCTTACGGGCTGGTGGCTGAGACCGTGACGGTCTAGCTTTTTGACGTGAGGAAAGGGGCGGGGAGGAATCCCCGCCCCTTTTTGTTTCCCGGCGCGTGGGGTCGCTGCCCAATTCGCTTCACTTCCGCCTGGGCTCAACCCTCCAGTTTCAGAACCCGCATGGCGTTTCCGCCGAACCAGAGATCTTTCACCTCATCCTTGAGCGGGAACTTCCGGAAACCGGCCAGACTCTCCCCCGGGGCGAGCATGGGCCAGTTCGACCCCCACAGGACTTTGTGTTTGAGGACTGAATTCCCGTAGTGAAGGAGAGGCTCCCACCCGGAATGGGGGCGGGCGATGTAGCGGGGAGGGGTTCCGCTGACCTCGATGTAGACGTTGGGCTGTTTCCAGGCCACGGCGACCATCTCGGTGATCCAGGGCCACCCGCCATGGACGGCCACGATGCGCAGTTCCGGGAAGTCCCTCGCCACCTCGTCCAGGTAAATGGGGCGTCCGTGATCCAATTGGTGGCGGGAGGAGAGGTTCATCGAGGTGTGCAGGAGGACGGGGACGTCCAGTTCCACGCACTTAGCGTAGATGGGGTAGAACTTCTTGTCGTTGGCGGGAAGACCGACCTCCCAGGGGCTCATGTTGATCCCGCGCAAGCCGAACTCCTTGACGTCGCGCTCAAGCTCGCGCACGGCGTCCATGCCACGGTAGGGATCGCACCCGGCGATTCCGATGAGGCGGTCGGGGTGATCCTTGATGAAGGCGTGGAGGTCTTTGCCGGGGAATTTGGTTCCCGAGAGGGTGGTATTATCCGAGGACTTGATGACCGCCCGGTCAACCCCCTGTTCGTCCAGAAACGCGATGAACTCCTCAGGCGTCATATATTGATGTCCGGCCGATGCGCCGAACACGCGCCCGCCGTAGTGCTTGGCGTAGTCTGCCATGGGCCCCCTCGGCTCGAGATAGCGGTCCAGGCCCTGGGGAATCGGGCACGAGACCCGGAAGTCGACGATGGGGGCAGCCATAAGAGGCTTCCTCGGGTCGCAACAAATGGGGTAGGAGGCTACCTAGCATCCAGGGGGGGAATTTGTCAACAAACTCACGCAGCGAACTCCAGCCAGCGCGCGAGGAGGGGACTCTTCACTGGCGCATCCGCTCGAGGGAGCCCGCTCCGTGAACAGGGGAACTCAGGAGCTTCTCCGCTTTGGGACGAACTGACCGTCCTTTTTCCCGAAGGTGTCTTCAACCATCTGGATTTGATATTGTGCGAAATATTTCCTAAGTGCAGGAAGCGTCTCTCTCCAGGGCGCAGGTGATGCGGGAGAGATGGGATCGGCGGCACGCCCGCCGTGCTTGGGGCGCGCGCGGGAGGTGGCGCGGAGGAAAACCCGAAATGGATCTGACGCAGATCCTTGACCCGACACGCAGGCCGAAGCGGATCGTCGTCGTCGGAATCGACGGTGGAAGGGGCGACTATCTGGATCGGTTCGAGACGCCCTGGATGCGCATGCTGGCCGAAGAAGGGGTGGGATTCCGCAACGCCATTGCCTCGAACGGTCTAGCGGAGACAGCCGCGGGTTTCGCCACCATCGCGACGGGCCTGCGGACAAACGGCCACGGCGTCCTCACCAGCCGGGAGTGGTATGACCGCGAATCTGGGAGGTTGATGTACGTTTACGACGAGGAGACGGGCAAGATGCGCATGGAAGTGCCCACGGTGGTGCAGCGCCTCAAAAAGAAAAAGCCGAACCTGCGCGTTGCATCCATCTCCACCAAGGACAGGGTGGCCATTCTTTTGCCGGGCGGGTCGGCGGACCTGGTGGCTTACTCCTATCGAGAGCACGTCTTTCACCGTCACAGGAGGGGGTCTTACAC
>CAYMWZ010000059.1:0-8052 GCA_964394385.1 uncultured Nitrospinaceae bacterium
TCCCTCCCCCAGCGCGCGAGCCGCCGGGCGAGCCGGCGGGCCAAGTCGGCCGGGTCGAGGTCTCCCGCCGCCCCCACCACGAGGTTCCCGGGCGCCGCCCACCGCCGCCAGGCGCGGCGGAGAACCCCCCCGCCCATCCGCGCCAGCGTCCGGCGGCTCCCCAGGGGGTGGCGGGCGAAGGGGTGGGCACCGTAGAGGAGGGCCAAGGCGCGCTGGCGCGAGAGGTGGGCCAGATCCTCCCGCTCGCTGCGCCGCTCGGCGTCGGTCTCGCGGCGCACCAAGGCGATGTCGTCTCCGTCGAAGGCCGGCTCGCAGAGGATCTGGCAAAAAATCTCCAATATCTCCGGCAGGAGGAAGGAGAGCCCCGAGGCGTAGAGGCCAAAGCTCGTCCGCCCGGCGTGGCCTCCCATCGAGGCCCCGAGGCCGTCCACCCGGCGGGCCAGGACGTCCGAAGGAGCCGAGCGCGTGGCCATCGGGGCCACGTTGGCCATGAACGCGTGCAGGCCCGCCCAGCAGGCTCCCTCCAGGCGCTGTCCCCCGAGGAAGACCGCCCGGAGGGCAAACACCCGCGACGCTCCCCCCGGGAGCACAACGAGCCGCCCTCCCCGCGGAAGGCGGGCATGAACCGCCCGGGGCTTCCTCGGCCGGGGCCGCCCGGCCGCCCGCCGGAGGAGGCGGGCCCGTCGAGGCGGGGCCTCACCCCCCGAGAGGGCGGGGCGCCCCCCGGCGCGCGGGGAGGGCGCGCCCCGGCCCGGGCGGGCCCCGAAGCCGCGCAGGAGAGCTTTCCGCATCCCGCTCGCCCCGCCTCCGGCGCGGGCGGCTGCCGGAAGGAAGAGGCCGGCGGTGAGCCCCTCCGGGCGCAGGTAGCGCGCCCCCGCGCGGCGCACGTCCCCGGGGGTCACCCGGAGGATGCGTTCCAGATACGTCTCGGCGAAGCGCGCCCTCCCGGCCTGAAGCTGGAAGTAGCCCGCGATGCGGGCGCGCCCGGCCACGCTCTCGCGCCGAAACTCGAGGTCGGCCAGGAAGCTGACCCGGACGCGTTCCAACTCCTCCTCCGTGGGGGGGGCCTCTGCGACGAGGGCCATGGCCGCCCGGACGATCCCCTCCGAGGCCCTCTCCGCCCCGGCGGGGTCGGCCACCCCGCCCAGGAAGAAGAGGCCCGGCCCGGCGGAGAAGAACACGTCGGAGGAGACGTCGTGCATCAGCGCTTGGTCCACGCACAGACGCTTGTAGAGGCGGGAGCTGTCCCCCGAGCCGAGGATCATGCTGAGCACCTCGAGCGCCGGCGCGTCCCGGTGCAAGAAGGATGGGACCGCGAAGGAGAGCTCCACGTGGGCGAGCCCCGAGCGCCCGCTCAGGGCGAAGGTCCGGGGGCCGGGGCCCGCCGGAGCGGGGCCGGGGACCCCGGCCGGCCCCCGGCGGCGCGGCCGGGGGCGGCGCCAGTGGGGGGGAAGATCCCGGAGCTTGCGCCGGAGCAGGGAGAGCGCCCCCTCCTTGGCGACCGGCCCGGCCAGGACGAGCACGGCCGATGCGGGGTCGTAGCAGCGGCGGTGGTAGCGCCCGAGCGCCTCCCCATCCATCCTGGCGACGCAGCGGCGCGTGCCGAGGATGGCCCGGCCGTAGGGGTGCCCTCCTCCGAAGGCCCGGCGGTAGAGATGCTGCTGGAGGCGCTGCTCGGGCCGCTCCTCGGCGCGGCGGAGCTCGGCCAGGATCACGTTCCGCTCGCGGGCGACCTCGGCCTCATCGAAGCGCGGCCACCAAAGCGCCTCGGCGATGGCGTCCAGGCAGGCCTCCAGCCCGCCGGGGAGGCAGGCGAGGTGATAATAGGTCGCCTCGCTCATGGTGTAGGCGTTGATGTCCCCGCCCGCCCCCTCCACCCGGGCGGCGAGCTCCCCCATCCCGAGCCGGCGGGAGCCCTTGAAGATCATGTGCTCGAGAAAATGGGAGACGCCCTCCTCGCCCCTCCGCTCGGAGAAGCTCCCCGCCGGCAGCCACACCTGGACGGCGGCGGCCGGGGCGTGCGCGTCCGGAAGGAGAAGGAGGGTGGGCCCGCCTGCCAGGCGGATGGTCTCGAGCGTCGGGAAGAGCGCGATGGCGTCCGGCCTGCGGGGCCCGCCGGGGGTCATGCGTGGGTGCACCTAGAAAGGAAAGGCGGCGCGCGAGCGGCCGCCGCAGGGCGAGGGAGCGCGGAATCCCTTGACTTCATGGCCTTCGAGGGTATCATCTCCCCCCGTCAAAGTCATGCGGGAGGCCGGGAGAACGCCTGCGCGGCGGGCGTCCTCCGCGGGGCGCCTCCCGACCGGCCCGGCTTCGGGCCCTGTTCGTTCCTCCAAAAGAAGGTGAACCGTGGAGCACATCAAACGGCACGTATTCGTCTGCATCAACCAGCGCCCCCCGGACCACCCCAAAGGCTGCTGCCAATCCAAGGGAAGTATCGAGGTCGCCCAGGCGCTCTCCGAGGCCATCGGGACGAGCGACCTGGTCGCCCACACGGCCATGGCGGGCGCCACCTGCCTGGGCCCCTGCACCCTGGGCCCCACCATCGTGGTCTATCCCGAGGGGGTGTGGTACAAGGAGGTGACCGTCGCGGACGTCCCCGAACTGGTCGAAGAACACCTGCGGAACGGGCGCCCCGTCGAGCGGCTCCGGCTCAGGCTGCCGGGGCCGATCGAGTAGCCGTCCGCTCCTCCTCCCTCGCCAAGCCGCGACGCCCGACGCCCCCGCCCGGCGGGATGAGGAGATCGCGCGGTGGCCCGAGCCCTCGTCATGGACGCGAAGGACAACGTGGCCACCGTGCTGGAGGACCTCCAGCCCGGCCAGGAGGTGGAGGTCGAGGGTGGGAAGAAGCCCCTCAGGATGCGGGCGGCGGAGGCCATCCCCTTCGGCCACAAGATCGCCCTCGCCCCCATCCCCTCCCGGGGGAAGGTGCTCAAGTACGGCGAGGTGATCGGGCGGGCGACGCGCTCCATCCCCGCCGGGGCGCACGTCCACGTCCACAACATCAAGAGCACCCGGAGGTGATCGTGGCCGCGCGCAAGCGATCCTCCCCAGGCCCGGCCCGGCGGCGCAGAGGCGCGGGCGGGGTGGCCGCCCCGGCCTTCCTGGGGTTCCGGCGCCCCTCCGGGCCGCCGGGCGCAAGGAACCACCTCGCCATCGTGAGCGCGATGGACAACACCAACCCCATCGTGCGGCGCGCCGGCTCCCTCCTCCGGGAGGCAGTCGCGGTCAACACCTCCTTCGGCCGCGCCCTCATGGGCGAGGACGAGCTGCAGCACTGGCGCGTCATGGGCCACACGGCGGGCCACCCCAACGTGGGGGCCGCCGTCGTGGTGAGCCTGGAGCCCAAGAGCGCCCAGGCCATCGCCGAGGTGGCCGCGAAGGCCTCGCCCTGGATGCCCATCGAGGCGGTGAGCGTCCAGGAGGTGGGGGGCACCTTGTCCACCACGGCCCGGGTGCTGGACCTGGCCTCGAGGCTCGCCGGGCACCTGGCCTCGGCCCGGCGGGAGAGGTGCGGGCTGGGGGAGATCACCCTCGGGACCGAGTGCGGGGGCTCCGACACGACGAGCGGCCTCGTCTCCAACCCCGCCACCGGCATGGTGGCCGACCGGGTGGTGGACCTGGGCGGGGCGGTGATCTTCTCCGAGACCCTGGAGATCGTCGGCGCCGAGCACCTGTTGGCCCGCCGGGCGGCGGACCCCAAGACGGCCCGCCGCCTCCTCGCGTGCGCGCGGCGGGCGGTGGAGTACGCCGAGAGCCTGGGCGTGGACCTCATCGGCTCGAACCCGGCGCCCGACAACATCCGGGGCGGCCTCTCCTCGATCGAGGAGAAGAGCCTGGGCGCCATCAAGAAGGCGGGGAGCCGCCCCATCGTGGAGGTGGTGGGGGTGGGCGAGCGGCCCGGCAAGCGGGGGACGATCTTCGCCGACGCGCCCTGCGCCGGGGTGGAGAACATCACCTCCCTCGCGGCCAGCGGCGCCCAGGCCATCATCTTCTCGACCGGAATCGGCAACCCCATCGGCCACCCCCTCGCCCCGACCATCAAGGTGACCGGCAATCCCCGCACCGCCTCCCGCATGGCCGAGAACATCGACCTCGACCTCAGCGGGGTGATGGCGGGCCGGATGGGGCTCGGCGAGGCGGCGGCGGCGCTCGAGAGGGTCCTGCTCGAGGTCTTGAGCGGAAAGCTCACGGCCTCGGAGCTGCTCGGCGAGACCGAGCTCACCGTCAGCCGGGCGGCCCTGAGCCTCTGAAGAGCCTCCCTCCGGAAGGGGCTTTCGCCCCGCCCCACTGCGAACCGCGCCTCAGCGCCCCCGGGGTCGGCCGGGCAGGAGCAGGATGAGGGGCACAACTCCCGCGAAGAGAAGCAGCATGAACCAGAAGGTGTCGTTGTAGGCCAGCATGGTGGCCTGCCGGTTCACGAGGCGGTCGATGAGGGCGAGGGCCTGGGTCGGGGCCGAGGCGGGGTCCACCTCCTGGCGCACCAGGAAGGCGACGAGGCCCGCCTTGTACTGCAGGAAGGCCTCGTTCAGCTCGCTTACGTGGCCCACCAGGCCGACGCGGTGGAAGGCGTAGCCGCGCTCGACCTGGGTGGCCAGCACGGCGAAGCCGATGTTGCCCCCCACCCGGCGCGCCAGGTTGAAGATGCTCGCCGCCGCGGTGGCCTCCGCCGGGCGCACGCTCCCCAGGGAGACGGTGGAGAGGGTGACGAAAATGCAGGGCATCCCCAGGCCCATGAAGATGAGCGGCACCACCAGGCTCCAGAAATCCGCCTCGAGGGAGAGGAGGGAGAGCAGGTATAGCGAGTAGAGGAGCGAGGCCGTCCCCGTGAGGAGGATCAGGCGCACGTCGACGAAATTGAAGAGCCACCCCACGAGGGGCATGACGACGAACAGGGCCACCCCCCGCGGGAGGAGCACGGCGCCTGCGTCGTAGGCGGTGTAGTCGAGGAGGTTCTGGAGGAACTGGGGGAGGATGAACGTGGACCCGAAGAGGGCCACGCCGAAGACCAAGATGATGGCGGACCCGACGCTCAGGGGGATGCTCCGGAGGATCCGGATGTCGACGATGGGCTCGGGGACACGCAGCTCCCAGAACACCAGGGCGGCGACGGCGAGCGCCGTGACCACGGCCCAGGCCGTGATCCAGTCGGACTCGAACCAATTCTCCCCCTGCCCGCGCTCCAAGACGATCTGCAACCCGATGAGCGCGACGGCGAGGAAAGCGATGCCCCCCCAGTCCACCGCCTTGATCCCCCGCTTGAGGTAGGGGGGATCCTGCACGTAGAGCTTCACCAGGAGCATGCCCGCGAGGCTGATGGGGATGTTGATGTAGAACACCCACGGCCAGCCGTACTCCTCGGTCAGCCACCCCCCGAGGACGGGGCCCATCGCGGGCGCCACCACCACGCCCATGCCGAAGATGGCCATCGCCATCCCCTGCTGCCGGGAGGGGTAGGACTCCCGGAGGATCGCCTGCGCGATGGGGATCAGGGGGCCGCCCCCCACCCCCTGAATCGCCCGGTAGATCACCATCTCGGTCAAGGAGCCGGACGTCCCCGCCAGGGCGGAGCCGAGGGTGAACAGGGCGTAGGAGAAGAGGTAGAAGCGCTTCCTCCCCAGGACGGTGCTCCACCAGCCCGACATGGTGATCATGATGATCTGCGCGATGCTGTAGCTGGTGGCCACCCAGGTGATGGTCGAGAGGTCGGCCCCGAAGGCCCCCCGCATGTGGGGAAGGGAGACGTTCACCACGCTCACGTCCATGACGGAGATGAAGGCGCCGCAGATCACGGCGGCGGTCAGCAGCCCGCGGGGGGCGGCCGGCACGGCCTCGAAGAGGCGGGCTTCCTCCTCGCTCCCTTTGGTGAGACCCGGGGGACCCATGGAGGGGGCTAGCGCTGCCCGGAGGGGCTCTTCTTCTGGACGCGGCTAGGATAGGCCAGAAGACGCGCCCCGCTCTGGTCGCGGACGTCCACCCGGACGTAGGCGGACATCCCGACGAGGAGCGGGAAGTGGGGGGGAGGCGCGTCATCCAGGACGATCTTGACCGGGACGCGGCGCGTGACCTTGACCCAGTTGCCGGTGGCGTTCTCCGCCGGGAGGAGGGAGAAGGCGTCGCCGGTGCCGGAGTAGATGCTCTCCACGCGGCCCCGGTAGGTGCGGCCGGGATAGGCGTCGGCGACGATGGTGGCGGGCTGACCCACGCGGATGGCCTCGAGCTGGACCTCCTTGAAATTCGCCTGGACGTAGACCTTATGGAGCGGGACGATGATGGCGAGGGGGCGGCCCGGCTCGACGTAGCTCCCGGCCTCGACCGACTTCTTGTGCACGTATCCGGACACGGGAGCGCGGAGCTCGGTGTAGGAGAGCCTCAGGCGCGCCTCCTTCAGCTTGGCCTCCGCCTGCTTCAGCTCCGCCTCGACGGATTGGGAATCCATGGACTTCATCCGCGTGGAGAGCCGCTCGTTCTCCGCCAGGGCGATGGCGGCCTGCATCTCCTTCAGCTGCTGGACAAGGGCGGCCACCCGCTGCTCCTCCACCTTCTGGCCGTCCAGGGAGGCCTTGTGCTGGGCGTCCGCCACCTTGAAGGCGGCCACGGCCTGCTCCAGCCCCTCGTCCGAGATGACCTGCTCGCGATGAAGTTTTTGCTTGCGCGCCAGCTCATCGCGCGCCCTCGCCAGGCTGGCGGCCGCGGCCTGCGTCTCGCTTCGACGCTGCCGCAGGAGGGCCTCGGCGGAGCGGAGGGTGGGCCGGAGCCTCGCGAGGCGGGCCTGGGCCTCCTCCAGAAGGGGCCCGGCGCGGTCGGCGGCGTAGGTCACGGAGATCTTGCTCGACTCGTAGCGGGCGCGGGCGACGGCGACCTCCGCCTCCGCCCGCTCCACCGCCACCCGGTAGAGCTCGGGATCGAGGCGGATCAGCAGATCGTCCTTGTGGACCGCCTGGTTGTCCGCCGGAAGAACCTCTACCACCACGCCGGGCACGCGGGGGCTGACGGAGACCACCGTGGCCTGGACATAGGCGTTGTCCGTGGTCTCGAAGTTCCGGGCGTGGAGCCACCAGACGTAGCCGCCCGCCCCGCCCGCGAGGAGGAGCGCGGCGAACGCCCAGATCCCGACCGTCCTGCGGAACCTGGGGCGCGCGAACCCCCGCTCCGCTTCGCTCAGCTCCCCCGTGGAGGAGCCCGGGTTCATCTCACCCGGATGAGATGAGGCGGCCCGATCGTCCCTCTCCGCCATGCTCTGGTGTCCTCAGCGGCCAGCGCCCGCGCGCCGCCGCCCTCCTCCCGGCCCGGCCCGAGACGCGAGGGCCGCCCCCGGCCCCGCCGGCAAACCTCAAAAGCCCAGCGCCACCATGAGGCGGTTCCACATGTTGATGACGGCGATCGCGCCCAGGAGCTCGACGACGCCCGCCTCCGAGTAGTGCGCCCTGACCTTCTCGAAGGTGGCGTCCGAGACCTTCACCCCGCGCGTGCTCTCCTCGCAGAGCAGAAGCGCCGCCTGCTCCCCCTCGTCGAAGGCGGCGCTGGAGGATCCCTCCTTGGCCGCCTGGATCTTCTCCTGCGGGACCTTATGCCCCCGGGCCATGTTCGAGTGCATCTGGGTGCAGTAGGCGCACCCGTTGAGGACCGAGGCCCGGATGTTCAGGATCTCCTTGAAGCCCGGGTCGATCTCGCCCGGGCCATCGGCCACCGTCGTGAGGCTCAGGAGGGAGCGCAAGAGATCGGGCTTGTGGGCCAGCGCCTTGACCGGATCGATCACCATCCCGAACTGCTTTTGCAAACTCTCCATGACGCGCTTGGCGGCCGCCTCGGCCTGGGACGGATCGACGAGGGATATTCGGGCCATCTGGCATCCTTCCCTTACGCTGGGGATCCCGCCGGCAAACTCACTCCCGATTATAGGCCGCCCCCCCGGGTTCGGCCACCGCGCGCGCCCTTGGCGCCGGAGCGAAGGCCGGCCCCGCGGGCGGAGGGCGCGGGCCGGGAGAATTTGCTAAAATGGGGAGGATCATGGACAAGCGGACCTCGCTGGCCGAGGCGGCCGCTCTCGTCCAG
>CAYMWZ010000059.1:8152-13475 GCA_964394385.1 uncultured Nitrospinaceae bacterium
GGGGAGGATCATGGACAAGCGGACCTCGCTGGCCGAGGCGGCCGCTCTCGTCCAGGACGGCGACGCCATCAGCCCCGGTGGGAGCCTCCTCCACCGGACCCCCGCCGCCCTCATCCGGGAGCTGGCCCGCCAGGGCCGCCGGCGCCTCAGGCTCATCAAGCCCTCCCCCGGCTACGACGCGGATCTGCTCTGCGCCGCCGGGGCGCTGGATCGCGTCCTGAGCGGAATCGTCACGTTCGAGGCCGACTTCGGCCTGGCGCCCAACTACCGGCGCGCCGTCGAGCGCGGCTTGGCCGGCCTCACCGAGCACGCCTGACCCAGCATCCTCGCGGGGCTGCGGGCCGCAGCCTACGGCGTCCCCTTCCAGCCGGTGCGCGGGTTCCAGGGGAGCGACATCCCCGAGCGGAGCGGCATCTTCACCATCGAGGACCCCTACACGGGCGAATCCCTCTACGCCATCCCGGCGCTCCGGCCCGACTGGGCCCTGATCCACGTCCAGAAGGCCGACGCCGAGGGAAACGCCTGGATCCTGGGCAACCGCCACTTCGACGTCGAGATGAGCCGGGCGGCCACCAGAGGCGTCATCCTCACGGCCGAGGAGATCGTCCCCGGAGAGGAACTCGCCCGGGAACCCGAGATGACCGCGATCCCAGGGTTTCTGGTCCGGGCCGTCGCCGAGGCCCCCGGCGGAGCGCGCCCCTGCAGCTGCCACCCACGCTACGGCGTCGACGCCGAGGAGGTGCGCCGCTACATGGCCCTCTCCGCCACCCCGGAGGGACTGGCCGAATATCTGTCGAGCGCGGCGCCCGGGCGCGCCACTTAGGAGAGCCGCGTGGTTCCGACCCGGGACGCCCCTCCCCAAGCCGTCCGCCGCGCAGGGGACCAGATCACCGTCTGCCTCGCCCGCGAGATCCGCGAGGGCGAGCGCGTCTTCCACGGCGTCAACTCCCCCCTGCCCATGGTGGCCATCTTCCTGGCGCGCCGCCTCCACGCGCCCGGATGCGTCCTCATCGAGATCGCCGGCTCGGTGAACCCCCGGCCGCGCTTCATGCCCCGGAGCACGAACGACCCGGAGCTCTGCCACGGAGCGGCGTCGCTCTTCTCGAACGCCGACATCTACGACCTCTTCGCCCGCGGCGGGGTGGACCTCGCCTTCCTGGGGGGCGCCCAGATCGACAAGAGGGGACGGGTGAACATGAGCTACATCGGGGACCCCGCCTCCCCGAAGGTGCGCCTGCCGGGAGGGGGCGGGGGCGCCGTGATCATGCCGCAGGCCGGGCGCACGGTCGTCTGGCGCACCGCGCACGACCGGCGGATCTTCGTCCAAGAGGTGGACTTCGCCACCCAGGCCGGGAGCCTCTGCCGCGTCGTCACCCCGCTGGCCATCCTCGCCACCCGGGGAGGCGGCCTGGAGCTCGAGAGCGTCCACCCGGGCCACACGCCGGAGGAGGTGGCGGGGCGGACGGGCTTCCCGCTGGACCTCTCCGGCCCGGTCCCGCGCACCCCTCCCCCCACCCGCGAGGAGCTGGCCGCCCTGGAGGAGATCGATCCCGGGGGAGTCCGATTCTCCGAATTCAAGGCCCCGTGACGCGGAAAACCTGGGAACCCCGCCCTCCCCCCGGCCGCCCGCCGGAGGGGGCCCGCTCTCGCTTGACCGCCCGAGCGGCGGGGACCATTCTGGTCGCGGCCGGTGCGCCGGCCTGGACTCCTCCCTCCCCTTTGCCGGAGATACAAATGAGCGGTGACCTGCTGGAGCGCTTGCTGGCCTTCTCCACCTGCCAGGTGGCCGACGCCTTCGACAAGCTGAAGATCAAAGGCCACATGCCTGACATCATTCTCCTCTCCCCCGACATGAACCACCGGATGGCGGGGCCGGCGCACACCGTCCAGATGGTCCCGGCGGGAGGAGCGCCGGTCGGGAAACTCCCCACCCACCATGTGGACTCGGCCCCGCGCGGAAGCGTCGTGGTCATCTCCTCCCCTCCCGGCGCGACCACGGCGAACTGGGGCGGGCTGATGAGCACGCGCGCCAGGGCGCTCTCCCTGGCGGGCGCGGTCATCGACGGGCGGGCCCGCGACATCGAGGAGCACCGGGCGATGGGGTTCCCCGTCTTCGCCCGCGGGGTCTCCGTCCACGGGAGCACCGGCTACACCGTGCCGGCGTCGGCGGGCGAGCCCATCGGCTGCGCTGGGGTGACCGTGCGGGAGGGGGACATCATCTTGGGCGACATCAACGGCGTGGTGGTCATCCCCAAAGAGCGGCTCGAGGAGGTGTTCGCCAAGACGGAGGAGCTGGCCCGCGTCGAAGAGAAGATCACGAAGGATCTGGGGAAGGGCGCCCCCATCGGGGAAACCTTTGCCAAGTACCGATAAAGGGGGCCGCGAAGAGGGCCCTTTTTCTCGGCCTTCCCGATGCTGGGAAGGTGTATAGTGATTGGGGGAGAGGTTTCGCACCAGAGCCCAATCCTGCGCCAGACCCCCGCCAGGCCGCTGCCGGAAGGCGGGAGGCACCTGAGGGAGGAGGGATTTGAGCCGGGTCCCTTCGTCGAACGAGCCGGGAAAGAGCCAAGAGCGGCTGAAGGTCAGCGAGGGCGCCGTCGAGGAGGGGAAAAAGCGCGTCCGCCTCAGGCCCGTCGCCCTCGCCGACATGCCTTGGGGCATGGACTCGCCCGTCGATCTCTACCTGCTGCGCGAGAAGGAACTCTCCCTCCAGTTCCGGAAGGCCCAGACCCTCGCGCCGGAGGCCTACGCAGAGATCGAGAATTCCACCGACAGGCTCTACTACGACCGAGACGCCAAGGTGGACTGGCAGGCCCTCGTCGACGCCAACCTCTCCGCCATTCTCCAATCCCCCCTGACGACCCAGGCCAAGGCCGCAGTCACCTACGGCTCGGCCGCCCGGGCCACGCAGCAGATTTTCGCCGAGTTCAGCGAGGAGGGCTACACCTCCACCCAGGGCACCGTCACCGCGATGAACAAGCTGATGGACGAGCCGGGGGCCCTGGAGAACTTTTTTCAGCTCACCATCCACGACTACTACACCTACACCCATTCCGTTCATGTCTACATCTACTCCTCCCTCCTCACCCGGGCCATCATCGGCACCGACAACGCCTCCTTCCTGCAGGACCTGGGGGTGGGCTACCTCCTCCACGACATCGGTAAGAAGGACATCAGCCCGGAGATCCTCAACAAAAAAGGAAAGCTCAACGACGAGGAATGGGCGAAGATCAAGGAGCATCCGCTGATCGGCTATGACCTCCTGACCAAGGTGTCCGGCGGGCTCTCCGATGAGGTCTCCCAGATCGTGCTCCAGCACCACGAGAAGTGCGACGGCAGCGGCTACCCCAGGAACCTCAAGGACATGGAGATCGGGCGCTACGGAAAGATCTGCGCCATCGCCGACGTCTATGACGCCCTGACGACGCGCCGCTCCTACAAAGAGGCGCTCTCGAAGATGGCCGCCTTCACCATCATGCAGGACAGCAAGGGGCACTTCGACCCGCAGATGCTCACGCGGTTCATCCGCCTGGCCGTGCCCTTCGTGGACTAATCCGCCCTCCCATCTCCCCTCCGCCCGTCTGGAGCCGGGAGCGCATGACCCATCTGCGACGCCTCCCGCGGAGGCCCCCCCTCCGCAGGAGGACGGGGCGGGCGCTGGCCCGCCTCGCCCTCCTCCTCGCCTTGCTCGCCGGTTGCGCCACGCGCCCGAGCGCCGTCTCCCCCCGCCTGCCGCAAGAGGAGCTCGCCGGCCTCGCCTCCTGGTACGGTCACCCCTACCACGGGCGCAAGACCGCCAACGGGGAAACCTACGACATGGGGGGGCTCACCGCCGCCCATCGGACCCTCCCCTTCCACTCGAGGGTGCGCGTCGAGCGGATGGACAACGGGCGGCAGATCGATGTGCGCATCAACGACCGGGGGCCCTTCGTCGAGGGGCGCGTCATCGACCTCTCCCAGGAGGCCGCCCGGCGCCTCGGCATGCTCGAAAAGGGGGTGGCCCCCGTGCGGCTCCTGCCGCTCCGGATCCCGTCCGACGCGGAGGCCCGGTGGCTCGTCCTGGTGGGAGGGTTCAGGCGCCAGGAAGACGCCGAAGCCTTCGCCGCGCAGGCGGGCGCGCGCCCGCGGACGGCGCGGGTGCTGGCCGGGTGGCACGGAGACTCCCGGCAGTTCCACGTCCAGATCCGGAATTTTTACGGGGAAGAGGACGCCTGGCACGCCGCCGCGCGCCTCAGGCGGGAGGGCTACAGCGCCTTTCTCGTGAGGAGCCAATAGGAGCGCGGCCCCCGGCGCCCTCCGCCTCCGGCCTAGCTCCGGTGGGCGGGGCGCAGGGCCCGGCGGACGGCCTCGGGGTCCGTGAGGGGCGCCCTGCACGCGTAGTTCTCGCAAAGATAGACGGTCGCCGCCCCCCCGATGGCCGTCTTCCCCCGGAGCAGCGGGACGGCGGCCTCGGCCTCGGCACCGTCCACCGCCGGCCGGAATGCCAGCACCTTGTTCGGCACGAACTCGGCGTCCACCGCCCGCAGCGCCTCCCGCGTGTCCTGGGCCGCGGGCTCCCCCACGACGGCGATCTCGACCGGCGTGTCGAGGTAGAAGTCCAGGGCCACCAGCATCATGTGGAAGGCGGCCGGCGCCCGCTCCAGGTAGCGGCCGAAGGCGCGGATCACATCGGCCCCCTGGGCGGAGAACGCCTCATCGCCCGTGAGCTTCCCCAGCCGCAGGAGCGCCAGGGCGGCCATCGAGTTCCCGCTCGGGATGGCGCCGTCCTGGTTCAGCTTCTTGCGGACGATCAGCTCCTCGTGATCCTTCGCCGTGAAGAAGAAGGCCCCGTCCTGATCGTCCCGGAACCGCTCCAGCATCTCGCCCGCCAGGGCCCGCGCCTCGCCGATCCACCGGCTCTCGAAGGAGGCCTCGTAGAGGTCGAGCAGCCCCACGAGGAGGAAGGCGTAATCGTCCAGATAGGCGTTCAGCTTGCTCACCCCGGCGCGGTGGGTCCTGAGCAGGCCCCGCTCCCCCCGCATGTTCTCCAAAATGAAGGCCGCCGCCCCCCGCGCCGCCTCGAGGTAGTCGCTCCGCTCAAGCACCCGCCCCGCCAGGGCCATGGCCCCGATCATGAGCCCGTTCCAGCTCGTCAGGATCTTGTCGTCCAAGCCCGGCTTGACGCGCCGCTCGCGCGCCTCGAAGAGCTTCTGCCGCCCGCGCTGGAGGATCTCCAGAAGCGCCTCCTCCCCGAGCTTCTCCTCCTCGGCGAACCGCCTGGGCGACTTCCGGATGTGGAGGGCGCTCCCCCCTCCTTCGAAGTTGCCCCCGGGCGTCACCCCAT
>CAYMWZ010000060.1:0-13440 GCA_964394385.1 uncultured Nitrospinaceae bacterium
CGAGGACGGCGGGCCTCCCCGCCGCGGTCGAAGCCTCCGAGGAGAGCCTCCCCCCCCGGGAGGCGGAGGCCCCCTCCCTCCAGGAGGGCTGGACCTCCGAGACCTGGCGGAGGTTCCGGCGGAGCAAGACCGGGGTGGCCGGCCTCGCCGTCATCGCGGGGCTCCTCCTGTGCGCGATCTTCGCGGAGGGGATCGCCCCCTACTCCTACGAGGCCCCCGCGGGCGAGATCCTCCGCCCCCCCTCGGCGAGGCACGTCTTCGGGACCGACCCCCTGGGCCGCGACATGTTCAGCCGGGTCGTCCACGGGACGCGGGTGGCCCTCTTCGTGGGGCTGGGCTCGATCGTCCTGGCCGTCCTGGTGGGGATCCCCTTAGGCGTGGTCTCGGGCTACTACGGCGGCTGGCTCGACATGGCCCTCATGCGCCTGATGGATCTCCTCCTCGCCTTTCCGACCTTCCTCCTCGCCATCCTGGTCATGGTGATCCTGGGCCCCAGCACGGCCAACGTGGTGGTGGCCCTGGCCATCGTGCGGATCCCCATCTTCGCCCGCCTCGTGCGGGGGAGCGTCCTCTCGGTGAAGGAGATGGAGTACGTCCAGGGGGCGCGGGCCGCCTCGGCGCCGGACGGCCGCATCCTCCTCCGGCACATTCTGCCGAACTGCCTGGCGCCCATCATCGTGACGGCGAGCCTCTCCATCGCCTTCGCCATCCTGGTGGAGGCGAGCCTCTCCTTCCTCGGCCTGGGCACCCAGCCCCCCACCCCCTCGTGGGGCTTCGACCTCAAGCAGAACTTGACCTCCCTCGAGGAGAACGCCTCGATCGTCCTCGCCCCGGGGGCGGCCATCATGCTCACGGTGCTCGGCTTCAACCTCTTCGGCGACGGCCTGCGGGACGCCCTCGACCCCCGGCTCAAGGGGTAGCGGCCCGCCCTGGCTTTTTCGGGGTCGATCGCGCATAAAGGATCTGCCGCTCTCGTGGTTGGGATCCGGCGGGAGTCCCCCGCCCCTGCCTCCGAGGAGCCGCCCGTGCCCCCCTCCGGGAAGGTCTACCCCTCCGCCGTCGCCGCCGTCGCGGACATCCCCGACGGGGCCACGATCCTCGTCGGGGGCTTCGGGGGGTGCGGCCTGCCCGAGAACCTCCTCGCCGCCATGGCCGACCACCCGGCGCGGGAACTCACCGTCGTCTCCAACCACGCGGGCTTCGGCGAGCGGGGCCTCGCGCTCCTCCTGCGGCAGGGCAAGGTGCGCAAGCTCGTCTGCTCCTACGCCTTCCACAAGAGCGCCTTCATCTTCCGAGATCTGTTCCTGGCCGGGAGGATCGAGCTGGAGCAGATCCCCCAGGGCACCCTGGCCGAGCGCCTGCGGGCGGCGGGCGCGGGCATCCCGGCCTTCTACACCCCGGCCGGGGCGGGCACCCAGGCGGCCGAGGGAAAGGAGGCGCGAAGCTTCGGCGGCCGCGAGGCGACCCTCGAATACGCCCTCCCCGGGGATTTCGCCCTCATCAAGGCCCACAAGGCGGACCGCCTGGGGAACCTCGTCTACCGGGGGACGGCCGCCAACTTCAACCCCGTCATGGCGGCGGCCGCGCGCGTGACGGTGGCCGAGGTCGAGGCGATCGTCGAGCCGGGCGAGATCCCCCCCGAGGCGGTCCACACCCCGAGCGTCTACGTCCGCCGCGTGGTCAGAGGAGAAGACCTTGAGCTGCGCTCCGAAGCTTGAGGCGGCGGCGCTCCGGCCGGCCGACATCGCCCGCCGCGTCGCCCGCGAGATCCCCGACGGGGCGGTGGTGAACCTGGGGATCGGGGTCCCCACCCTGGTGGCGAACTTCGTCGCCCCCGCGCGCGGGATCCTCTTCATGGCCGAGAACGGGATCCTGGGGGCGGGGCCCCGCCCCGCCCCGGGGGGGGAGGACAGGGACCTCATCAACGCCTCGCGCGAGCCCATCACCGCGCTTCCGGGGGCGGCGGTCTTCGGCCACGCGGATTCCTTCGCCATGATCCGGGGCGGGCACGTAGACATCGCTGTCCTGGGGGCGCTCCAGGTGTCCGCCCGGGGGGACCTCGCGAACTGGACGGTGCCGGGCGCGGGCAAGGGGGGGATCGGGGGCGCGATGGACCTGGCCGTGGGCGCCCGCGAGGTCTACGCCGTCATGACCCACCTGACCAAGGAGGGCGGCCTCAAGCTCCTCGAGGAGTGCACCTACCCCCTCACGGCGCGCCGGGTGGTCAAGAAGCTCTTCACCGACATCGCCTTCATCGAGTTCACCCCGGAGGGCCCCCTCCTGAGGGAGGTGGCCGAGGGCCTCTCGGCGGAGGACGTCCAGGGGGCGAGCGGGGCGAGGCTCCGGCTGGCCGGGCCGCTGGGAACCCTCGCCCGGGAGGAGGCGCCATGATCCGCGCGGGCGCGGGCCTCTCGGGGGCGGCGGACTCGGGCGCGGCCGCCCGGGAGGCCGTGGGCGAGGCCATGGAGGAAGCGCGCCTTGAGCGCGCGGGGCTGGTGTTCCTGTTCGTGACCGCCGAGCACCTGCCCGGCTTCCCCGAGGTGGCCCGCTCCGCCGCCGAGGGCTCGGGCGGGGCGCGGGTGGTGGGCTGCACGGGCTACGGCGTCCTCACCGCCGAGGGGGAGATCGAGGGGAAGCCCGGCGTCGCCGCCCTCGCGGTGGGGGAGGAGGGCCTCCCCGCCGCGCCCTTCCTCGCCGATGGGCTGAGCGGCGACCCCATCGAGTGCGGCCGCGCCATCGGGCGCCAGGCCCGCCAGGCGCTGGGGCCCGCCCTGGAGGCGGCGAGCGCCCCCCTCGTGGTCCTCATGCCCGACACCTACAACCTGCGCCCCCGGGAGCTCTTCCGGGGGGTCCACGAGACGCTCGGCCCCGGGGCCATCATCGTGGGCGGGGGGGCGTCCGAGAACGGGGCGCTGGGGCGGACCTTCCAGTTCCTCGACGGCCGGATCGCCAACGACGCCGTCTCGGGCGCCGTCTTCGCCGGAAGCCACGCCCGCTTCATCGGCATCTCCCAGGCCTACCAGCCCGTGGGGGAGCCCTGGATGGTCACCCGGGCCCACGAGAACCTGATCTTCGAGCTGTCGGGGCGGCCCGCCTTCGAGGCCTTCGCCCAGGCGGCCGGGCCCGAGCTGATGGAGAACCTGCGCATGGCGGCGGCCCAGGTGTTCCTGGGCATCCCGGGGGACCCGGACCAGGTCTCCCTCGACCGCGGCAACTACATCGTGCGCCCCATCGTGGGGGCCGACCCCGAGCGGGGCGTCATCGCGCTGCCCGAGCCCGTCCCCGTGGGCCAGGCGGTCACCTTCGCCCGCAGGGACGGCGGCCGCGCCCGGGAGGACCTGGAGACCATGCTCGGGAGGGGCCTCGACCGCTTCGGCCGGGGAAACTTCGACGACGCGGCCGCCTTCGGCCTCTACTTCAACTGCGCAGGGCGGGGGGCCTCCCTCTACGGCACCCCGGGGGTGGACGCCGCAGCCATCCGCCGGGCGATGTACGGCCTCCCGGTGGCGGGCTTCTTCACGGGCGCCGAGATCGCCCCCATCGGGAAGATCGACCACCTGCACCAGTTCTCCGGCGTCCTCGTCCTCCTGGGTGAGGGCCCGGCCTGAGCCGGCGGGGGGTCCACCCGGCCACGCGATGAAAAAAAGAGCGGGGCCTTTGGCCCCGCTCTTCGTGTCGATCCTTCCCGCCGCTCTGATGTTTCGGCGGGGGCAGGCAGTTATCCGCCCGCAATCGTTGGCTTGCTCTCTACGCTTCGCGCCGGCTTGTCGGGGTGCTCCCCGCGAGGCCGGCGCTTCCTGCTCGGGGGAGCGAGCGACTTGTCGGGGGTACTCACCTGGCCCTTTCCATATGGGGCGCTCTTTCCGAAGAGCGCGGGTGACACCTCGGGGACCCGCTGGCCCCCTCCTCCCGGCTCTCGCGCCGGGGCGGCCGGAACCCCTCCGGCCCGACTCGCCTCTGACCTTTAACCCTCTGTAAAGAATTTTAGGTCTGAGAGGCGATCCGTCAACCCTCTTTTTTTACAAAAAAGATGGAGCGGTCGGATTCTAAGGCCCAGGCCCCAAAAAGCGCCCGGCTTTTCGTTGTCCACCCTCGAGGTGAGCATTCGGATGGTGGCCGGCCAGGAGGAAACCTATATTTGAGTCAAAGGGGACGCGCCGGTCGGGTTGTGCTTTCTGGGGGGAGGAACGGCCATGAAAATCTACGACCCCAAAAAAATTCTCGTCGCATTGGATTTTTCGGATTTGTGCATGGGCATTCTCCGGGCTGGGGTGGAGATCGGGAAGCTCCGGGGCACGGAGGTCACCGTGCTCCATGTCGGAAAGGAGTCCGAGCACCGCGTCACCGGAGGCTATACGGCTGAGGCGGGCAGGATCATCCCGTTGAGCAAGCTCCTCGACGACGCCCGGATGAAAGTAGAGAGCCGGCTCGAGTCCATGCTCAGAGAGGTTTCCGCGGGTCCCAAGGTCAAGTCGGTCTTTTTGTGGGGCGACCCCGCGAAGGACATCCTCAGCCTCGCCGAAACGGGGGACTATGACCTGATCATCATGGGAACCCACGGCCGCAACAAATTGAGCCGGTTCCTGCTCGGCAGCGTGACGGAGCAAGTGATCCGGCGCGCCCCCTGCCCCGTCTTGATCATCCGGGACAAAGTGGCAACAAAACAGTTTATCCAGGCAGAGGTTCAACAGGCGGCCGCAGAGTAAGAGGGGAGATATGTAAAAGCTGCCTACAGGCCAACGGGGAGCTCGGATTTTCGAGCAAGTTGAGGAGCGCCACCGCAATGCCAGGGGAGGAACGGCCATGAAAATCTACGACCCCAAAAAAATTCTCGTCGCATTGGATTTTTCGGATTTGTGCATGGGCATTCTCCGGGCTGGGGTGGAGATCGGGAAGCTCCGGGGCACGGAGGTCACCGTGCTCCATGTCGGAAAGGAGTCCGAGCACCGCGTCACCGGAGGCTATACGGCTGAGGCGGGCAGGATCATCCCGTTGAGCAAGCTCCTCGACGACGCCCGGATGAAAGTAGAGAGCCGGCTCGAGTCCATGCTCAGAGAGGTTTCCGCGGGTCCCAAGGTCAAGTCGGTCTTTTTGTGGGGCGACCCCGCGAAGGACATCCTCAGCCTCGCCGAAACGGGGGACTATGACCTGATCATCATGGGAACCCACGGCCGCAACAAATTGAGCCGGTTCCTGCTCGGCAGCGTGACGGAGCAGGTGATCCGGCGCGCCCCCTGCCCCGTCCTGATCATCCGGGACAAAGTGGTCACGAAGGAACTGGGCGAAAGGGAGATGCAGCGCGCCGCCATGAACTAGGACGGATGAACGCATAAAGCGCGAGGGAATCGGCGCCCCGCGAAGCGCGCAAGGTTCGCAGGTCCGACGAGCCTCCGCGGCCTGCCGGCGCGACGGAATCCCGCCCCCGCAAAGACCGCCCGCGGCGCCCCCCACCGGACGTCTCAACCCCGAGAGTTTTTCAGGTACAATCCGGATCGCACGAGGAAAGCTTGGCGGGGGAGCCTCATGGGCATATTCTCAGGCGGGGACGCTCAATTGGGCGCCCCCGCAACCGCCGCGCCTCGGCGCATCCCGCCCCGCGTCCTTTCGCCGAGAGGAGCCCGCATGGGTTACTCGACCGGAAACCTGATCGTGACGACGCTCCACGTCCTGGCCGCCATCCTCGCCGTGGGAGGGGTGGCCTTCCTGCGCTTCGTGGCCCTCCCCTTCGCCGAGGGCCTGCCCGACCCGGAGAAGGCGCGCTTCCAGCAGGCCATCCGGCGGCGCTTCGTCCCCATCCTCCACGGCTCCTTCGCCGTCCTCCTCCTGACGGGCATCCACCACCTGACCCGCCTCATCCTGGCCGGGGCGGCCCTCCGCTGGGCGCTCATCGTCAAGGTCGCCCTCGCCCTCGCCATCCTCTTCATCGGGGTGGCCCTGACCGTCCCCAAGGGATTCGAGGGCATGAAGGCGAAGAGGAAGAACTGGCTCCTCGTCAACCTGGGGCTGGCCTTGATCGTCGTGACCCTGGGGATCTGGACGACGCACGGGTAGGGGGGCGCGCCCGGAGCGGATCTCCTCCCTGGATGGTCGGCTTTGCCGGCGTCCGGGCGCGCGACCGCCCCTGTCGCCTGTTGTTCCTGGAATTCCCCGCAATCTACGAGGGCACGCCCTCGGGGGCCTTCGAGAGTTTCTCGGCGCAGGCGTTCGTCACATCGTAACCCGCCGATTCCGCCTTATGGCCCGGTATGGTCGCCCATTTTGCCGCGAGCTTGGTGCGCGCGCTCCACTCGAGCTTGGCCGTGTCCTTGACCTCGGCCCGGGCACGGGCCGCGCATATCGACGCCTCGAGGTTCAGGAGAGCGGCGTCCACCCTCCCCTGCACGTTGTTGCTGGTGACCACCCATCCCGCCCACAAAATGATGATGGGCCCGACGATCAGGCCGGCCACAAAACCCTTCAGCAGCGGTTTCGCTGTTTCCCATTTCTCCTTCACGGTTTCCTGAAGCTTCATGTTTCTCACCTCCGCAACTGCGAGACGACCGGCGGCATTCCGCCATCTATCATGTTTATTTTTACCATAATAGATTGCCCACCATAATACAGGAAATCCGGGGAAAAGCAACCGGGACAGGACGCCCCACCGAACATCCGCGCAGACGGGATGAGCCGATCTTCCGCCGCCGTTTCCCCATCTGCCCCGTGAACCGGGGCTTCGTGGCGAGAATGCGCCTGCGAGGGGCTTCCCGACGCGCACAATTCTTTCCCCCGTCCCCGCGCCAGCGCGCATTTCCCGTAGCTGCCTCTCCCCGCCGGGGGGGTATCTTCCCTCCCAAGGGCCGGTTTCGGCCCCGGGCCTCCACCCCCTCCCCCTGGGAGAGGGAAAAAGGGCGCCGAGGGAGATTTCAGTGACGATGCGGGCGATCGAGGGACATCCGGTGCTCTTCGAATCGTCTCTGCGGTGCGCGCCCGCCGGGGGGGCTTCCGCGGCTTTCAGGGAGTTTCAGGGAGAAAAAAACGATCGCCCCGCCGGAAGGCCCGCCGCGCCCTAGCCGAGGGGGACGCCCAGCCTCTTGACGCCGCTCTCCAGCGCGTCGAGGGCGCGGCCGAGCTGCTCCTCGGTATGTGTGGCCATGAGGGTGGCCCGGAGCCGGCTCGTCCCCTCGGGGACGGTCGGGGGGCGGATGGCGAGGAGGAAGACCCCCGCCCGGAGCATGTGGTCGGCGAGGGCCACCGCCTTGCCGGCCTCCCCCACGACGATCGGGAAGATGGGGACCTCCTCCCCCTCCGGGGGATTCGGGACGGCGAAGCCGATCTTCCGGAGCCCCCCGCGGAACCTCCGGCAGAGGGCGCACAGCCTCCGGCGCCTTCTCTCCCCCTCCTCCCCCCGGGCCAGCTCCAGGGCCGCGTGGGCCGCCGCCACGGCGGGGGGCGGGAGGGCCGTCGAGTAGATGTAGGGCCGGGCGCGGTTGAGGAGGTAGTCGATGACCCCGGGCTCCGCGCAGGCGAAGGCGCCGTAGGAGGCGAGGGCCTTGCCGAGGGTGCCCATCGAGACCCCCACCTCGGCCTGGACGCCGAGGCGGGCCGCCGCGCCCCGCCCCCCGGGGCCGAGGACGCCCGAGGCGTGGGCCTCGTCCACGATCAGGAGGGCGTCGTGCCGCCGGGCGAGGGGGGCGATCTCCCCGAGGGGGGCGAGGTCCCCGTCCATGCTGAAGACGCCGTCCACGACGACGAGCCGCCGGCGGGCGCCGGAGGCCGCGCGCAGGCCCCTCTCCAGGGCGCCGAGGTCGTTGTGGGGGAAAACCTCGACCTCCGCCCGGCTCAGGCGGCAGCCGTCGATGATGCTCGCGTGGTTGAGCGCGTCGCTCAGGATGCAGTCCCCCCGCCCCGCGAGGGAGGAGAGGAGGCCCAGGTTGGCGAGAAAGCCGGAGCCGAAGAGAAGGGCGGCGCCCTTCTCCTTCCACTCCGCGAGGGCGGCGGCGAGCTCGGCGTGGGGCTCCATGTGGCCCGAGATGAGGGGGCTCGCCGCGGCGGAGGCCCCGAAGCGCCGGGCGGCCTCGGCCGCCGCCTCGGCCAGGGCCGGGTGGTCGGCCAGGCCCAGGTAGTTGTTGCTGGCGAGGAGGAGGACCTCCCGCCCTTGGTATTGGACGAGGGGGCCCTGGGCCCCCGCCAGGGTGCGCAGCGAGCGCCTGAGGCCCCGCGCCGCGAGGTCCTCCAGTTCCGCCTCCAGAGAGGCGCGCCAGCCCGAGGGGGACCGAGGAGAGCCGCTCATGGGGGAATTGTAAGAGGCTGCCGCGGAGGGGGAAAGCGCCTTGACGCCGCACGAGTAGCTGGGTATGCTTTATCGAAATTCAGGGGCGATGGAGTTCGCCCGAGAGCGCCGCGCCGTGCGGCTGATGACTCCTACCGGGTCGGGTAGGAGTTTTTTTGTTGGAAAACCCGGCCGAAGGCACACGCCTTGGAGAACGTGATGGGCGCTGCCCGTTTCGACGCCTACTTCCGCCTCGCCGACTCCTTCGAGCGCGAGGGATGCCCCGTGTGCCAGTGCCTTCGAGAGGACATCCTCCGCCATCTAGAGGACTCGTTCGGAGAGGGGGGAATCCGCCCGACGAAGCGCGAAACCGACCGTAGGCTCTGGAATCTTTGCAACCGCCACGCCCGGCTCGCCCGCGACATCCTCTCCGGCCATCCACAAATCGAGAGAATCAAGAATCACCTCATGAAGCGCGGGCTGGTCCGGCTGCGCTCCCTCACGGAATCGCTCCAGAGACTTTCCCTTGTGGGAAGGTGGATCGGGCGGCTCAGGCGAAACCTGGGCCCCAAGTCCAGGAGGTCCCCCGCAGATTGTCCCGCCTGCCGAATCTATCGAGAGAACGAAGAGCCCTATCTGTTGATCTTGATGGGATCGATGGAGGACGCCCAGTTCGGCCGGGCGTTTGAGCGCTCTTCGGGCCTTTGCCTTCCCCACGCAACGCGGCTCGCGAAGCGCTGGCCCAGGCACCCAAATTTGAAAGCCACGTTGAGACAAACGGAGAAACATTGGCAAAGATTTGAAGATCCCATCATGACGCTGGCGGAGGGAGGGAAATCCCACCCCGTCCCGCCGCCTGCGGATCCGGAAGCCCCTCCGTGGGATCTCGCGGTCGAACTCTTCTTCGGCGCCCAAGAGATGCCAGAGGAGGATCTTCCCATTCGCCCAGGAAAGGACGGGCGCGAAACTGAATCCTCTCGCGCGACTTCGCCCGTGCCTCCCACTGCGCCACCCGAATCCGAGGGGCTCCTGTTCGGGAAACGAAAACTGGAGCTGAGGGTAACAGAGCTCACGCGCCAGTTCGGAGAGGCTTCCGCCCGCGCCTCCTCCCTCCACTACCGGCTTTGGCAGTCATTGGAGGCGCAAAAAGTGCTCGAGATGAACCTTTCGGGCGAGCGCGCGAACGCCCGGATGCTGGAGCAGATGGTCGAGGATCTGAAAAATGAGATCCATCGGCTCAAGCAGCAGGCGGGGGCGGATTTCGGCTCCGCCCAAGGCCCGTCCGAACCGGGCTGTCACGGAGGCGTCGTCCCATGACCTTCTCTAGCGTCCTCTTTCAGGGAACCGACAGGCGTGCGCTGGAGCAGGAGGCTTCCGAGCCAAGATTTTTTGGCGATCTCAACCTCGACCAAGTGATCGAAGCCATCACGGCCGGCAAAGAAGAGTACGATCTAAAGCCCTTTTTCTACCGGCCCTTGTGCGATCTCGACGACATCGCCTTCCGCCAGGAAGTCATGCGGGACCTCGAAGAGTCTCGCCTGCTCGGCGACATAAGAGCCTTCGCCGAATCCATGCGCGAAATGCGCCAGCGTCTCACCCGGGCCGAAAAGCTCTACTACAAGCTCCAGAAAGAGCGCTGGTTCCTGGACGCGGTGAACACATATTGCGGCGCTGCCTGCCGCCTTGCCAATGACCTGTCCCGCACCAAGCTTGCATCACGCGGTCTATCAGCATTCCGGGACTACGTGAGCCGGTATGTCGGCTCGGAGGGCTTCATCTCGCTTTTCCAGCGGACGAAGAAACTGGCGGCCGATCTTTCGGCGATCCATTACAACGTCCTCATCAACGGCCGCCACGTCCAGGTTCGCCACAACAAAGGTGAGCCGGACTACGGCGCGGAGGTAGAAGCAACCTTCGAGAAATTCAAGCAGGGCGCCGTCAAGGGATACACATTCAGCTTCGCCGATCCGCCGGAGATGAACCATGTCGAGGCCGCGATCCTCGATCTGGTCGCCAAATTGTATCCGGAAACATTTGCGGAGTTAGAAAACTACGTCGTGGCGCATAAAGACTTTGTGAACTCGGCGATCGGTATATTCGATAGGGAAATCCAGTTCTATGTCGCCTACCTGGAGCATATTGCCCCCTTCAGGAAAGCGGGATTGGATTTCTGTTATCCGCGCGTCATCCGGGCCTGCAAGGAAGTATACGATTATCATGGGTTCGACCTGGCTCTTGCCGGCAAGCTCATCCGCGAAAATGCGGTCCCCGTTTGCAACGATTTTCACCTTGGGGGGCGTGAACGCATCATCGTCGTCTCCGGCCCGAACCAGGGCGGCAAGACGACCTTCGCCCGCACCTTCGGCCAGCTGCACTATCTCGCGAGCCTGGGCTGCCCCGTCCCCGGAACGCGCGCGCAGCTCTTCTTGTTTGACAAGCTTCTTACGCATTTTGAGAGAGAGGAGGACATCAGCAATCTCCGCGGCAAGCTGCAGGACGATCTCATCAGAGTTCACGATATTCTCTCTCGTGCCACGCCGAATAGCGTCGTCATCATGAACGAGGTGTTCACCTCTACCACCTTCCGCGACGCCAGCGTCCTGAGCAAGAAAATCGCCGCTCAGATCGTGCAGTTGGATCTGCTTTGTGTTTGGGTGACGTTCCTCGATGAGTTAGCTTCTTTGGCCCCTCAAACCGTCAGCATGGTCAGCACGGTCGTGCCCAGGAATCCGTCGCTGCGAACGTTCAAGATCCTCAGGCGGCCCGCCGATGGACTCGCCTATGCACTGTCGATCGCCGAGAAGTACCGGCTCACCCACGACCTGATCATGGAGCGCCTCCAGCCATGAAGGCGTATCTTCTCTATCCTGGCCGGGATTTCGACTGGAAATGGGCGCTTCAAGCGGCAGCGGTGCGCGAAGCGGCTCGAGCCGGGCGGCGATATCAGATCCAGAATTTCGACCCGCACTCAGGGCTGCCTTGGAACGCGGAGGCGCTCATCCAGGACCTGGAACTCAATACTCTTTTCTCCGCGATGGCGCGGGGCGATGATCTGGTCTCCGAAGTGGCCAAGGCGGTGATCTTGGCCGGTGTGCACAATGACCTTGAGACGATCCGGTATCGGCAGGAGGTCCTCCAAGATTGCCTAAAGCATCCCGCCGTCGTCCGAGAACTCTACGCCATCGCCATCGCGGCCGTGGAGGAAGAGAAGAAGCATTACCTTGGCACCCTCACGCGTTATCCCGACTACGTCTTGCGGTGGTCGGTCGAATTGATGGAAATGTTACTTGGCATGATGAAGAGGCTGAGGAAGGCCGCCGATAGGCATGCCGGCAAATTCGTCTCAGGAGGTTGGAGCACTTTGTTTGCGACCGTGCGAAGAGAGCTGAGCGACGAGTACCTTGCCAGCGTCCAATCTCACTTGGCCCAGCTTAAGTTTCGGAACGGGGTGCTGCTCAGCGCCCAATTGGGCAGAGGCAACAAGGGAGCAGGCTATGTCCTGCACTTGCCCCCGGATCAAAAAGGGACGTGGCTGACGCGGCTCGTCAGGGCATGGCTGCCATGGCTCTTCGCGCGCCAGCCGCCGGTCTACAGTTTCTCGCTTCATCCGCGCGATGAGGGCGGCGCCAGGGCGCTATCGGAGCTGAAAAACCACGGCCTTTGCAGCGCAGCCGATGCGCTCGGCCAGTCTGTGGACCATGTTCGCAATTTCTTTGGCATGCTGCGGACCGAGCTGGCGTTTTATGTTGGATGCGTCAACCTGCGTGAACAACTTTCCGGGAAAGGGGAACCCCTCTGCCTCCCCTCGCCTATGCCAGCCGAGGAGCGCCGACTTTCGTTTCGCGGACTGTACGACGTCTGCCTGGCGTTGAACCTGAACCAGCGCGTGGTCGGCAACGATGCGAACGCCGACGGCAAGGACCTCATGATCGTCACGGGGGCCAACCAGGGCGGAAAATCGACTTTCCTGCGCAGCGTCGGCTCGGCGCAGTTGATGATGCAGTGCGGGATGTTCGTGCCGGCCGAGTCGTTCTGTTCCAGTCTCTGCGGCGGCTTATTCACGCATTACAAGAGAGAAGAAGATGTCAGTATGGAAAGCGGAAAGCTCGACGAGGAGCTCAGCCGGATGAGTGACATCGTCGACCATATCACGTCGTATCCCATGATCCTGTTCAATGAATCCTTTGCGGCGACCAACGAGCGCGAGGGTTCGGAGATCGCGCACCAGATCATATCTGCACTTTTGGAGAGGCGGATCAAGATGGTGTTCGTGACCCATCTCTATGAGTTCGCGCGTGGCTTTCAAGCGAACGGCTATGGAAACATCCTGTTCCTGCGCGCCGATAGGCGAGCGGACGGCACGCGTACGTTCAAGCTCATCGAAGGAGAGCCGTTGCCGACAAGCTTTAGCGAAGACCTGTACGACAGCATCTTTGGTACTAAGGCGGGGTGGTCTCGAGCCGATAATCCAAAGGCGCACGCACCTTGTGACCGGACGCTGCGCAGGTCGCGGTCGAAGGCGGGCGATGATGAAGGGATCCTCGCGCCATGATTTATCTGGTGGGTTTCTTGCCCGGGCGGGAAGCAAACGATGCCAAAACGGAATGGACCATGGTGGAAATGGCGACGAGTCCGGTTGGTCGAATGGCTCAAGCGAGGCGGGCGAAAAGCGTGTGTCCGCCGCCTCTTCGAACCAATGGCCGCCCTTTGGTTCCCCCCGCCAAGTTCTCGAAAAAAGCAGGTGCGCTCTGGCCAGATGATACATGAACCCACTCGCCCGGCACCGTGAACCTGTGCACGAAGACTTGCAAATCAAGAGAATTCTGATATAGCTTCTTTCTAACAGGACGGGGATGGAGTCCCCCTCACAAGCGCCCGAAGCCGGGCTGATGACTCCTGCCGCAGGAGAGACGTGCGGCGGGGGTCGCCTGTGGACGCCTGAACCCTGCCGCGAGGCGGGGTTTTTGTTTCCGGCGCGCGGGCGTCGCGCCATCTCGCGTGAGGAGAAGTCTCGATGCAGGAAATGTTCGCCACATCGGCAGTATGGTTCGGCTTGGCCGTGCTCTCCGCGATCCTCGCCAGCCACTTGCGCATCTCGATGGCCCTGATGGAAATCTGCGTCGGCGTCGCCGCGGCGGCGCTCGCCGGGCGGTTCTGGGGCGCCGGCGACCTGGCTGCCGACCTCGACTGGC
>CAYMWZ010000061.1:0-13136 GCA_964394385.1 uncultured Nitrospinaceae bacterium
GCCCAGGGCGGGCGCGTCCTCCGCAGTCTGGCCGACTTCGCCGGCCTCTTCCGCCTGGGCGGGGGATTCCGCGACCCGGTCCTTGTCTCGGGCGCCGACGGCGTCGGGACCAAGCTCCTCGTGGCACAGCGGCTCGGCAGGCACGACACGGTCGGCATCGACCTGGTCGCCATGTGCGTGAACGACGTGTTGACGACGGGCGCCCATCCGCTCTTCTTCCTGGACTACATCGCCTCGGGCGAGCTGGAAGCTGCCACCCTCGCCGCCGTGGTGGAGGGAGTGGCCGAGGGCTGCCGCCGAGCGGGCTGCGCCCTCCTCGGCGGGGAGACGGCCGAGATGCCCGGGGTGTACGCCCCGGGGGTCTACGATCTGGCGGGCTTCGCCGTCGGGGTGGTCGAGCGGGAGGAGGTGCTCGACGGCCAGACCGTCCGGGCGGGGGACATTCTCCTGGGACTGCCCTCCTCGGGGCTCCACAGCAACGGGTTCTCCCTCGTCCGGCGCGTGTTGGACGACCCGGCCGAGTGGGGCCGGAGGGAGCGCCACCCCGAGTTGGGCCAGCCCCTCGGGGAGGCCCTCCTGGAACCCACCCGGATCTATACCGCCGCCGCGGGCGCCCTCCGGGGCCGGCCGGGGGTCCGGGGGCTGGCCCACGTCACGGGCGGGGGCTTGCCCGGCAACGTTGGGCGCATCCTCCCGCGAGGCCTCCAGGCCCGCCTCCGCCCCGGGAGCTGGCCCGAGCCGCCGATCTTCGGCCTCCTGGCCCGGCGGGGGCCAGTCGACCGCGCCGAGATGTTCCGCACCTTCAATATGGGGCTGGGCCTCGTCGCCGCCGTCGCGCCGGAGGAGGCCGGGGGGGCCGAGAAGGCCCTGGCCGATGCGGGGGAGCGGGCCTACCCGGCGGGGGAGGTCCGCGCCCGGGGAGAGGGGGAGCCCGCTGTGGTGATCGAGGGAATCGCGCCGTGAGGGCCCCGGCGGGGAAGAAGCGGCTGCGCGTAGCGGTTCTCGCGTCGGGACGCGGCTCCAACCTTAAGGCGCTGCTCGATGCGGGGAAGGCGCCGGGCTTCCCGGCCGAGGTGGTGCTCGTCCTGAGCGACAAGTCCGGCGCCCCGGCCCTCGAGCGCGCGCGGGAGGCAGGCGTCGCGGCGGAGTGGCTGGACCCCTCCCTCCCGGATTTTTACCGGAGGCTCGGCGACAGGATCGAAGCCGCCGGGACGGGACTGGTCTGTTGCGCGGGCTTCATGCGCATCCTCCCGCCGGAGTTCGTCAGGCGCTTCGCAGGAAAGGCGCTGAACATTCATCCTTCGCTGCTGCCGAGCTTTCCCGGCATTCACGCCCAGCGGAAAGCCCTGCGGGCCGGAGTGTGCATCTCGGGCTGCACGGTCCATTTCCTGGACGAGGGGGTGGACACGGGCCCCATCCTCCTGCAGGCGGCCGTGCCCGTCCTTCCGGACGACGACGAGGAAGCCCTCTCCCAGCGCATCCTCCGCTTCGAACACCGCATCTACCCTCTGGCCGTCCGGCTCATCGCCGAGGGGAAGGTCCGGCTGGAGGGGCGGAGGGTGCGCATCGAGGGGGTGGAGGGGAAGCTCGGGGAGGGGTTCATCGCGCCTCCCCTGGCGGGGGCGCCCCCCCGCCGGCGTGGCAGGGGCGCCCGGCGCGAGGCTCCAGGGGAGGCGTTTTCTTGACACCCCGGGAGGGCCCTCCTAGAATGCCCGAGGTGGAGCCAGGCCGCCCGTTTTTGCGCAGCTTCCGCCGCTCTGGGACGCGGCCGAGGACGCTCCTGCTGGGAGCCTTCCTGCTTCTGCTCGCCCAGGGTGCCGCTTCCGCGCCGCGGGAAGGAGGCGGGGCCCGGCCGGAAGAGATCGTCGCCCATCTCCAGCGCAAATACGAAGCGACGCGCACGCTATCGGCCGATTTCGAGCAGGAAAACACCCTGCTCTCCCTTGGCCGCACGACCCGCGCGAAGGGAAGCCTCCTGCTGAGCAAGCCCGGGCGCATCCGCATGGAGTACACCCAACCCGAGAGCCAGCTCATCGTCTCGGACGGAAGCCGCCTCTGGGTGTACACGGCCCGGCTCAAGCAGGCGATCGTGAGCGAGGTGGAGGGGGCCGCCTCGACGCCTCTTCTCTTCCTCGCCGGAAAGGGCGACTTGCGCCAAAGCTTCCGGGTCGAGGTGGAGGAGGTCGGAGCGCCGAGGCGTGCGGAGGGCGTCTGGAAGGCGGGCCACCCCCACCGGCTCTCCCTCCAGCCCCTTGAGCCGAACGCCGGCTTCCGCCAGATGTGGCTGGAGGTGGAGCCTGAGAGTTTTTTGATCACGGGCCTGGAGTACGCCGACGCGCTGGGGAACAAGAGCCGCCTCCGGTTCTCCAACATCCGGGAGGGGGCCGCGGTCGGCGCGGACGCGTTTCGATTCGAGGTGCCGCCGGGCGTGGACGTAGTCCGCGTTCCCGGGCAGGGACGAAGGAGCCGCTGAGCAAGCGAGGTGCCGTCCATCATGACGTTTCAAGTACTGGATTGGTTTTTCGGTTTTGGACAGACCTTGTTCTGGGCGCTGGTCGTCCTGGGCGCCCTCATTTTCATCCACGAGCTGGGCCATCATCTCGCCGCCAAGAGGCTGGGAATCGGGGTGGCGGTTTTCTCGTTGGGCTTCGGCCGCCGCGTGTGGGGGTTCCAGCGGGGGGAGACCGACTACCGGCTGTCGCTGATCCCCCTGGGGGGCTTCGTCAGGCTCGTGGGCGAGGATCCCGAAGCGGGCGGGGAGCCTCCGAAGGATCCGCAAAAATCCTTTTATCTCAGGCCGGTGAGCCACCGCATGGCCGTCATCGCCGCCGGCCCTCTGTTCAACGTCCTCTTCGCCATCTTGCTGAGCTGGGGCCTCCACATGGGGGGGATTCCCGTGCCGGGAACCTCGGTGGGCGGCGTCGTCCCGGGCTCCCCCGCGAGCGAGGCGGGCCTGAAAGCCGGCGACCACATCGTGGCCATCAGCGGCACCCCGGTGAAGAAGTGGACCGAGCTCGTGCAGATCGTCCGGGAGAACGCGGACAAGCGCCTCCTCCTCCGGGTGGAGCGCGAGGGGAAGACGCTTGAGCTTCCGATCACGCCCACCTCCAAGGCCGAGGATGGCAAGGATCTGGGTTTCGGGCGCATCGGGGTGAGTCTCGGCTCCGGCACCATCACCGAGCGCTACGGCCCGGCGGAGGCGCTGGGGCAGAGTCTCCTTCAGAACTACCGCATCGCCCAACTCACGGTGGTGGCCATCTACGCGATGATCGCCCGCGTCATCCCCGCGGACATCGGGGGCCCGATCCGCATCTCGGTGGTGGCGGCCGAGCAGGCCCAGCGCGGCCTCCCCTACCTGGTGATGTTCACCATCCTCTTGAGCGTGAACCTGGCCATCCTGAACCTGCTGCCCATCCCCATCCTGGACGGCGGCCACATCGTGTTCCTCCTCATCGAGGCCCTGCGCGGCAAGCCTCTGAGCCTCCGGGTCCGGGAGATGGCGATGCAGGTGGGGACGGTTCTCCTGATCGCCCTGATGATCTTTGCCACCTACAAAGACAGCGTATACTACCTCTTCAAGCGGGAGGGGGATGGGGCGCCGAAGGAGACGCAAAAGGCGCCCCAGCAGCCTGCTCCCGCTCGCCGGCCGGCCCCCGCTGGCGTGCGCTGACCCGCGGGAAAAGGGGAGGGAGCGAAACCCATGTTCCAGCCCTTCACCGACGACTCCCTGCGCGCCAAGCCCGCCCAGGGGGGCGCCCTGCCCATGTGGGCCGCCGGGCCCGAGGAGGCGCCCCCTTGCGCCGACCCCGCGCAGTTTTCCCTGCGCCGCAGGGCGAGCCGGCCGGTCAAGGTCGGCGGGGTGCAGGTGGGGGGAGGCGCCCCCGTCGTCGTCCAATCGATGTGCAACACCTACACTCACGAGGTCGAGAAGACCCTCTCCCAGATCGAGCGCCTCGGGGAGGCCGGCTGCGAGATCGTTCGCGTGGCCGTCCCCGACCTGCGGGCGGCGGAGGCCCTGCGCGAAATCCGGCGCCGCACCCCGATGCCGCTCGTGGCCGACATCCACTTCGATCACCGGCTGGCCCTCTTGGCGGCGGATGCGGGGGTGGACTGCCTGCGCATCAACCCCGGCAACATCAACGGGGAGGCCCGGGTGAGCGAGGTCGTCGACTCGGCCAAGGACCACGGGATCCCCATCCGGGTCGGGGTGAACGCGGGCTCCTTGGAAAAACACCTCCTCGACCGCTACGGCGGCGCCACGGCCGAGGCCATGGTGGAGAGCGGCCTGCGCCACATCGCCATGCTCGAGAAGCGGGGCTTCTATGACACGAAGATCTCGCTCAAGGCCTCCGACGTCTCCCGCACGGTGCAGGCCTACCGGCTCATGGCCCGCCGCGTGGAATACCCCCTCCACCTGGGCATCACCGAGAGCGGCAGCCTCGGCACGGGGAGCGTCAAGAGCGCCGTCGGGCTGGGCATCCTCCTCGCCGAGGGGATCGGGGACACCATCCGCGTCTCCCTGGCCGCCGACCCGGTGGAGGAGGTGCGGGTCGCCTACGAGATCCTCAAGAGCCTCCGCCTCCGCCAGCGGGGCGTGAACGTTGTGGCCTGCCCCTCCTGCGGGCGCGTGCAGATCGATGTCGACAAGCTCACCCTGGAGATCGAAAAAGAGCTCGCCCACATCACCGCGCCCATCACGGTGGCCGTCATGGGCTGCGAGGTGAACGGCCCGGGCGAGGCGCGCGAGGCGGACATCGGGGTGGCCGGCGGCCACAAGCGGGCGCTCATCTTCATGAAGGGGGAGAAAAAAGGCCTGGTCGACTACGGCGACATCAAGCGCCACCTCGTGGAGCAGGTCGAGGCCCTGGCCGCCCAGCGCGCCACCGAAAGGAGCGGTCCCGCCGGCGGGAGCGCCTGATGCGGTTCACCCGAGGCTTCTTTCCCACCCTGAAAGAAGCGCCCGCCGAGGCGGAGGTGGTGAGCCACCGCCTCATGGTGCGGGCGGCCATGATCCGCCGCCTCGCGGCGGGGGTGTACACCCTCCTTCCCCTGGGGGTGCGGGCCCATCGGAAGGTGGAGCAAATCTGCCGCGAGGAGCTCGACCGGGCGGGGGCGCAGGAGGTGCTTCTCCCCGCCTTGAACCCCGCCGAGCTGTGGCAGCGGACGGGCCGCTGGGACGTCTACGGCAAGGAGCTCATCCGCCTCCAGGACCGCCACGGCCGCGACTTTTGCCTGGGGCCGACCCACGAGGAGGTCATCACTGACCTCGTCAGCCGGGAGGTCCGCAGCTACCGCGACCTTCCCCTCAACCTCTACCAGATCCAGACCAAGTTCCGCGACGAGATCCGCCCCCGCTTCGGCGTCATGCGGGGCCGGGAGTTCACCATGAAGGACGGCTACAGCTTCGACCGCGACGATGCGGGGGCGGAGGAGAGCTACCGGCAGATGGTGGAGGCCTACCGGCGCATCTTCCGCCGCTGCGGCCTCCAGTTCGGGGTGGTCGAGGCGGACTCGGGGGCGATCGGGGGGAGCTTCTCCCACGAGTTCATGGTGATGGCCGACACGGGGGAGGAGGCGGTGCACCTCTGCAACGCCTGCCAGTACGCGGCCAACGCCGACAAGACGCCCGCCAACCTCACGCTTCCGGAGAACGACGGGGGGAAGCTCGAAAAGGTCCACACCCCGGGGGCGCACACCATCGAGGAGGTCTCGGCGTTCCTCGGGCTGCCGCCCCACCGGATGGCCAAGACGCTCCTCTTCCTGGCGGACGGCCGCGCCGTGGCGGCGATGGTGCCGGGCCACCGCGAGCTGAACGAGGTCAAGCTCAAGAACGCGCTCGAGGCGCGGGAGCTTCTCATGGCGGACGCCGCGACCGTCGAGCGGATCACCCGCTCCGCGGTGGGCTTCGCCGGCCCCATCGGCCTCGAGGGTGTCACCCTCATCGCCGACCGCTCCATGCGCGGCCGGGGGGGATTCGTGGTCGGGGCCAATGAGACGGATCACCACTACGTCGGGGCCGAGGAGGGAAGGGATTTCCGGGCCGACGCCTTTGCCGATCTCACGGCGGCCCAGGAGGGGGACCCTTGCCCCCGCTGCGGGGAGCCCCTCTCCGTCCGCCGGGGGATCGAGGTGGGGCACGTCTTCAAGCTCGGCTGCAAGTACTCCGAGGCCCTGGGTGCGACCTACCTGGACGAGAAGGGGCAGGCGCACACCATCGTCATGGGCTGCTACGGCATCGGCATCGGCCGCACGGTGGCGGCAGCCATCGAGCAGAACCACGACGAGGAGGGGATCATCTGGCCCGTGCCCCTCGCGCCCTACCACGTGGACGTCATCCCGGTGACCGCCTCCGACGCGAGGTGCCGCGAGGAGGCCGAGAGGCTCTACCGCGCCCTCGAGGCCTTGGGCGTGGAGGCGGTCCTGGACGACCGCGATGAGAGGCCCGGCGTCAAGTTCAAGGATGCCGACCTGATCGGCTTCCCCTACAAGGCCGTGGTGGGCCCCAAGGGGCTGAAGGAGGGCAAGGCCGAGATCCAATCGCGTCGGACCGGCGAGAAGGAGTTCATCCCCCTGGAGGGCGCGGCGGAGGCCCTCGGCGGCCGGGTGAAGGAGCAGATGCGCGCCTAGGCGGCGAAAACCTTGACGTTTCGGCGGCCGCGCCCGTATATTCCGCGCAGGCGGCTGGCGCGCCGGCAGCCGCCCCAGGGGGAAGGGCTTGGGCCATGGCCTATCAGGGAGTGCGCGAGTGCGCGGTTTGCGCCTGGCGCGAGGGGTGCCGCCTGAAGTGGCGAAACGAGCCCAACGGAGCCCTCTTTTGCCCGGAGTTCACGTTCGACCTGCGGCTCGCGCGGGAGAGGACGGAGGCGGATACGCCCCCCGAGAGAAGCGCTGAAATGGGAGCCGACGACTGATGCGACGCGAAATCGAGATTCTTTGTCTGCTCTTTTTGGGGTATTTGTGCCTGATGATCGGCCTCCGGGTGGCGGATATCGGGCTGCGGGTGTTTTTCTTCATCCTCTCCGGCGTGTTCTTTCTCGCGATCTTCCGGCCGAAGGAATCTCCCTGACCGGACGTCCCCCTTCCTGGCGGTGTAGCTCAATGGTTAGAGCATACGGCTCATATCCGTAGAGTTGGGGGTTCGAATCCCTCCACCGCCACCATTCTCGATCGCTCTCCCGCCGGCGCGAGGAGGGTGCCATGGCCTCCGGCTCCCCACCCAAGGTGACCTCCCGGGCCGTCCGCCTCTTCGAGGCGAAGGCCCGGAAGGGCGCCCGGCGGTGCCGCCTGGAGGAGCGGGCCGAGCCCCTCCTCGTGGGCTTTTCGGGGGGGGCGGACTCGACCGCCCTCCTCCTCTGGCTCGCCGCCCAACTTCCCGCGGACTCCTTGCTTGCCCTTCACGTCGACCACGGCCTCCGGCCGGAGGGGGCGGAGCGCGACGCCGCCCACGCCGAGCGCTTCTGCCGCGAGCGGGGGATCCCCTTTCGGCGTGTCCGCGTCCGCGTGCCGGCGCGGACCCGCCGGGGGCCCGAGGCGGCCGCCCGCGAGGCGCGGCGGGCGGTTTTTCTCTCCGTGGCGCGCGAGGCCGGCGCCCGGGCGGTGGCGCTCGCCCACACGCGCGACGACCAGGTCGAGACGGTCCTCATGCGCCTGATCGAGGGGAGCGGCCTGGGCGGTCTGGCCGGGATGCGCCCGGAGGCTCCTCTCGCGCCGGGAGATCCCTCAAGGGGGGAGGAGGTCCTCATTCTGCGGCCCCTTTTGGACGCCACCCGGGCCGAGGCGCGCGCCTACCTCAAGGCACAGGGAGTGCGCTGGGTGGAGGACGAGACGAACGCCGATGAGCGGAGGCTCCGGAACCTCCTCCGGCGCCGAGTGTGGCCGGCCATCGAGGAGGCCCTGGGCGCCGGGGCGGGGGAGGGAGTCGCGGCGAGCGCCGAGCGCCTCGCGGGGGCGCTGGAGGTCTTGGAGGAGGCCGTCCGGCGGGCCGAAGAGGAATTTCTCGCGGGCGAGGGCGCGGGGGTCCGCATCGCGCCGCTCTCCTCGGCGGCGCGGCTTCCCCAGGCGGTGCGGGCGGGCCTGTGGCGGGCCGCCCTCGAGGGGGCCCGCCGCCCCGCCACTGGAGGAAGGGCAGGGAGGAGGCCCCTCGGGCGGCTGATCGAGGGAATCGACCGCCTCGCCCGGGAAGGAGGGCCCTCCGCCAAGCTGGACCTGCCCGGGAAGCTCGAGGCGAGGCGAAACTACGACTCCCTGGTGATCGGGCCTCCCGCCCGGCCCCTCCCACCCCCCCAGGCCGAGATCCCCCTGGCCGTTCCAGGCAGGACGGCCCACCCGGAGCTGGGGATCGCGGTGGAGGCGGCCGACTCCCCAGGGGAGGCCGAGGTCGCGGACGGGCGGATGAGCGCGCTTTTGGACGCGGACCGCCTGGGGAAGGAGGCGGTCCTTCGGGCGAGGAGGGAGGGAGACCGCTTCCACCCGGCCGGGGCCCGGAGGGAGCGCAAGCTCAAGGAGCTTCTCATCGACCGCAAGGTGCCGCGGGCGGCGCGGGGAGAGATCCCCCTCGTGGCCGCGGGGCAAGAGGTGGCCTGGCTGATCGGGCACGGGGTGTCAGAGAAATTCCGCGCGCACCCGGGCTCGCGCCGCCGGGTTCGTCTGCGGGCCGTGGCCCTCCCCAAGCCGAGCCCAAAGGAAGAAGAGGGCGGCCAAGGTTCGATGGACGAAGGAAAGGATTCCTGATACCCTTCAGGGGTAAGGGGCTGTGCATCGTTTCTTTCAGAGGAAACGAGCTTGAATCAATTCTACAAGAACCTGGCGCTCTGGCTCGTCATCGGCCTCATCATGGTGGGGCTCTTCCAGGCGTTCAACGGCGCCCGGTCGCTCGACCGCACGGTGATTTACAGCGACTTCCTCCGCGCGGTCGCCGACGGGCAAGTGAGCGAGGTCCTCATCCAGGGGGAGAGCATCCGGGGGCGCCTCGTCAACGGCAGGAGCTTCCATACCTACGCCCCGAAAGACACCAACCTCATCGAAACCCTGCGGACCAAAGGGGTTCGCATCAGCGTCCAGCCGGGCGAGCAAAACACCTGGTACATGAACCTGCTCCTGAGCTGGTTCCCCATGATCGTCCTGCTGGGGGTGTGGATCTTCTTCATGCGGCAGATGCACATCGGCGGCTCCAAGGCGCTCTCCTTCGGGAAGAGCAGGGCGCGCCTGATGCCCGAGTCCTCGAAGAAGAAGGTCACCTTCAAGGACGTCGCGGGGATCGAAGAGGCCAAGGAGGAACTCGAAGAGCTCGTCGAATTCCTCCGCGATCCGCAAAAATTCACCCGCCTCGGCGCCCGCATCCCCAAGGGCGTCCTCATGGTCGGCCCGCCGGGCACGGGCAAGACCCTCCTCGCGCGCGCCATCGCCGGGGAGGCGGACGTCCCCTTCTTCTCGATCAGCGGCTCGAGCTTCGTCGAGATGTTCGTCGGCGTCGGCGCCTCGCGGGTGCGGGACCTTTTCGAGCAGGGCAAGGCCAACGCTCCCTGCATCATCTTCATTGACGAGATCGACGCCGTCGGGCGCCACCGCGGCGCGGGTCTCGGCGGGGGCCACGACGAGCGGGAGCAGACGCTCAACCAGCTCCTCGTGGAGATGGACGGCTTCGAGTCGAACGACGGGGTCATCCTCATCGCCGCGACGAACCGGCCCGACGTCCTGGACCCGGCGTTGCTCCGGCCGGGGCGCTTCGACCGCCAGATCGTGGTCTCGCTGCCCGACATCAAAGGGCGGCTGGCGATCCTCAAGGTGCACGCGCGGAACATCCCCCTGGACGAGACCGTCGAGCTGGAGATGATCGCCCGGGGCACCCCGCGCTTCGCCGGCGCCGATCTGGCCAACCTCTTGAACGAGGCCTCCTTGCTGGCCGCCCGGAAGGGCAAGCGCGCCGTCACGATGCCCGACCTCAGGGAGGCCAAGGACAAGGTCTTGATGGGGAAGGAGAGGCGCAGCCTCGTCCTCAGCGAAAAAGAGAAGCGCAACACCGCCTACCACGAGTCGGGCCATGCCCTGGTCGCCCTCCTCACCCCGGGCACCGACCCGGTGGAGAAGGTGACCATCATCCCGCGGGGCTTCTCGCTGGGAAGCACCTGGTCGGTTCCCGAGGAGGACCGCTACAGCAACGACAAGACCTTTCTCCTCAACCAGATCGTCGGCCTGATGGGCGGTCGGGCCGCGGAGATGCTCGTGTTCAAAGAGCTGACCACGGGCGCCAAGGCGGACATCCAGATGGCGACTGAGCTGGCCCGCAGCATGGTCTGCGAGTGGGGAATGAGCGACAGGCTGGGGCCGCTGGCCTATGGGAAAAAGCACGAGCAGATTTTCCTGGGCCGCGAAATCGCCCAGCACCGTGACTACAGCGACGCGGTCGCCCGGGAGATCGACGCCGAGGTCAAGGAGATCGTCTCCACGGGCTACGAGAAGGCCTACCGCCTTCTCGAGGAGAACCGAGCGAAGCTCGACCTGCTGGCGAACGCCCTCCTGGAGTATGAAACCCTTGATCTAAAGGACATCGAGTCCCTGATGAAGACGGGCGAGATGCCCGACGAGCGGAGGCAAAAGGCCGTCCCCGCCGAGGGCAGCGCCCCGCTCCCCACCCTGCCCGAGGAAATCCCCTCCGCCCGCAAGGGGCCCCGCCCCGACCTCGCGCCGGGGCAGGTCTAAGCCAGCCGTTTCTGAAGCGGCCAAAAACGATCCCCCAGATATACCCCTCGTGTCGCTTTGCCCGCCTCCGGGCCGGCCTCACCGGCTGGAGAACCTTCTCCGCCGAGCAACCGAAGAACGAATCCCGGTATAATGCCACCCAAGCGACGCCCCCTCCGAGAGGAGGGACGAGGGGAGAGGAATGGCCAAGCTTTGCGTCAACGTCGACCATGTCGCCACCATCCGGCAGGCCCGCCGGACCGACGAACCGGATCCGGTGGCCGCCGCCCTCATCGCGGAGCGCTCCGGCGCGGTCGGCGTCACGGTGCACCTGCGGGAGGACCGCCGCCACATCCAAGACCGTGACCTGCGCCTCCTGCGCCAAGTCGTCCGGGGGAAGCTCAACCTGGAAATGGCGGCGGTGGAGGAGATGCGCGCCATCGCCCTGGAAATCCGGCCCGATCAGGCCACCCTGGTCCCCGAGCGCCGCCAGGAGGTGACGACGGAGGGGGGGCTCGACGCGGCGGGCCAGATCGACCGCCTTCCCGCCGTCATCGGGCCGCTGCGCTCGGCGGGCATCCAGGTCAGCCTATTCATCGACCCGCGCCTCGCCCAGATCGAGGCGGCCCGGCAACTCGGCGTCGATTACGTCGAACTGAACACGGCCGCCTACGCCGAGGCCAAGGGCCAGGGCGCGCACCGCTGCGAGCTCGGCGCCCTCCGGGAGGCGGCCGAGCGGGCGCACTCCCTGGGGCTGGGCGTCCACGCGGGGCACGGCCTGACCTACCTCAACGTCGAGCCCGTGGCGGCGCTCCCCCACCTGGAGGAGCTGAACATCGGGCACAGCATCGTCTCGCACGCGGTCTTCGTCGGCTTCGAGCGCGCCGTGCGCGAGATGGCCGACCTCATCGAGCGCGCCGGGAGACCCTGAGTCATGGCGCTGCCCTTGGCCACGGCGAGAGAGATGGCGCGGGTGGACGCCCGGGCCATCGAGGAGTTCGAAATCCCCTCGGCTTGCCTCATGGAGACGGCGGGCGCCCGCTCGGCCGAGGTCATCTGGGAGCGCTTCGGGCGGCCCGGCCTGCGCGTCCTCGTCGCATGCGGCAAGGGGAACAACGGCGGGGACGGCTTCGTCATCGCCCGCTATCTGGCGAACCAGGGGGCGCAGGTGCGCGTCTTCACCCTTTTTCCCCCCGAGGAGGCCTCAGGCGATCCTTTGGTCTTCCTCAACGTCCTCCGCAAGATGGACGCGGCGCTGGAGAGCGTGGGAAACGGCGAGGCCGATCGGCTGCGCGCGGCGGCCGCGGAAAGCGACTTGGTGGTGGACGCGATCCTGGGGACGGGATTCACCCCTCCCGCCCGCGGGCTCGTCGCCGAGGCGATCGAGGCGCTCTCCTGCGTGCGCACCCCCATCGCCGCGGTGGACGTTCCCTCCGGCTTGGACGCCACGACCGGAAGGGCCGAGCCTCCCCACCTTCGGGCGGACCTCACCCTCACCCTCGGCCTCCTCAAGCGGGGTCACCTTCTCATGCCCGCCGCGGAGTTCGTGGGGGAGGTGGTGCTGCTGGACATCGGGATCCCGGAGGCCTGCGTCGGGGAGGAGGGCATCCCCCTCCGGCTCACGGGCGCCTCGGACGTGGCCGATCTCCTCCCCCGCCGGCGGCCCGACGCTCACAAGGGGGACGCTGGGCAGCTTCTCCTCGTGGCCGGGTCGCCGGGGATGACGGGAGCCGCGTTGATGGCGGCCCTCGCCGCCCTCCGCGCCGGCGCCGGGAGGGTGACGCTGGCCGTTCCCGAGCCGGTCGCCTTCGCGGTCGAGTCGGGCCCGCCCGAGGTCATGGCCCTCGCCCTCCCCGCCAGCGCGGCGGGGACGGCCGATCCGGCGGCCTTCGACCTCATCCTCGAGCGGGCCGCGGAGATGGACGCCCTGGTGGTGGGGCCCGGCATCTCCACCCACCCGCGGACCGTGGAACTCGTCCAGCGGCTCATCCAGCACCTGGAGAGGCCCATGGTCCTGGACGCGGACGGGTTGAACGCCCTCTCCCAGGACCTGACCGTCCTGGACGGCACGCGAACCGAGCTTCTCCTCACCCCCCATCCGGGCGAGATGGCCCGCCTGGCGGGCATCTCGGCCCAGGAGGTCCAAGCCGACCGGGTGGGCCTGGCGATCGAGTTCGCCGTGCGCCACCGGCTCAGCCTGGCGCTCAAGGGTTGGGGAACCATCATCGCCTCCTCCGCGGGAGACGCTTGGTTCAACCCGACCGGCAACGCGGCGCTCGCCACGGCCGGAGCCGGGGATGTCCTGGCGGGCGTGGTGGGGGGCCTTCTGGCGCAGGGTCTCGCGCCCGAGGGGGCGCTCGTGGCGGGCGTCTACCTCCACGGCCTGGCGGGCGACCTGGCGGCCGAGGCGGGGGGCGGGGTGGGGATCACGGCGACGGATCTGCTTCCGGAGCTTCCCC
>CAYMWZ010000062.1:0-13039 GCA_964394385.1 uncultured Nitrospinaceae bacterium
CTCGCTCGCCCTCTCGGAGGAGGAGCGCCGCGCCGCCGAGCGCGGCGCCGCCGCCGCCGGGCGGCGGGCCGGCCGCCACGACCAGGCGGCGCGCGCCTACCGGCGCCTCCTCCGGGAGCCCCAGAAGGAGGGCGAGGCCCTGAGCCGTTTCATCCAGAGCCTCGACCGCTCGGGCGGCTGCGCGGGGAGCGGCGGGAGGGAGTCCCTGCGCCTTGCCCTCGATGCGGCCGGCAAGGGCGCCGAGCTCTCGCTGAGGGACCGGCTCCGCCTGGGGGAGTGCCTCCGCCGGGCCGGGATGGCGGAGGAGGCCTCCGCCCAGCTGGAGATGGTCTCCCGCTCCTCCCGGGGCGGCCTGGAGGGCGTGTGGGCTGGGCTGCGTCAGGCGGAGATCCTGGAGGCGGCGGGCCGCCGGAAAGAGGCGCTGGCCCGCTACGAGAGCGCGCTCGAGGCGGCCCGGGGCGTGAAGGGAGCGCCGAGCGATCCCGACGCGAGGCGGCTGGTGACGGCGGTCCATCAAGGCGCCCTCCGGGCCGCGGCCCTTCATTTTGAGGCGGGCGACTGCCCCGCCGCCCTGCGCCTGCTCAAGGGGGTTCCGCACGAGTCGGTCCCCGAGGCCTCCCGGGCGGAGGTCGCCTCCATGCGGGCGGAGTGCGCCATGCAGGGGGGGAATTGGGAGGAGGCGGAGGTCTATTTCGGCCAGGTGCTGCTCGGGGGCCGGAGGCCCGAGCTGGCGGCGCGCGCCCGCCTTCAGCTGGCCGCCATCGCCGAGGCCCGGGGGGACAAGAAGGGAGCCTTGAGCCGCCTGAAGGAGGCGCTCCCCCTCCTTCCGGCCGAGATGGGGCGCGAGGCGCGGCTGAAGGCGGGGCAGCTGATGCGGGAGCTGGGCGACGCGCCCTCCGCGCGCGCCATGCTCCTCCCCTTCGCCCGGGACGAGAAGGCCGACCCCGAGCGCAGGCGCGGCGTTTGGCTCCTCCTGGCTCGGGAGGCCGCCCGGGCGGGCCGGTGGGAGGAGGCGGAGGAGGCGCTCTCCCGCTGGGACGCCCTCTCCCCGCCCGACCCCGGGGAGGGCCTGCGCCTGTGGGCGGGGGTGCGCTTCCGGGCGGGGCGCTGCCCGGCGGCGGTGGGGGTGGCGCAGCGAGCGCTGGCCGCGGGCCCCGGGACGGCCGGGCGGCTCGAGCTCAAGCGCATCGTCGCGGCCTGTCTTCTGCGGGCGGAGAGGTTCGCCGAGGCCGTCCCCCTGCTGGAGGAGATCCTCCGCCTGGAGCCCGATGCGGCCGACGCCGCCTTCGAGCTGGGGGGGGCGTTGGAGCGGAGCAGGGAGGCGCCCCGGGCGGCGCGGGTCTACGCGGAGTTCCTCCTGCGCTTCGCCCAAGACCCCCGGGCGGCGGAGGCGGCCCTGCGGCTGGGCTACCTCGAGGCGGGCGCGGGAAGGCGCGAGGCGGCCCTGGAGGCCTACCGGGCCGCGGCCTCCTCGGGGCAGAGCGCGATCGCCGAGCCGGCCCGGTACGAGATCGCCCGGGAGCTTGAGGCCGGGGGGAGGGCGGGGGAGGCCCTCGCCGCCTACGCGGCGCTCGCGGCGGACGACCCGCTGCGCTCGAAATGGCGGCGGGCGGCGGCCTGGCGGGCGGCCTCCCTCCTGGAGCGGGGCGGGGAGTGGAGGCGGGCGCTCGCCCTCTACCAGAGGATCGCCCGATCGGGCGGCAAAGGGGAGGAGGAGGTCCTCCAGGCCCAGGCGCGGGTCGGCCAGATCGAGGCCTACCTGGAGGAGGTGCGAAAGCGCGAGGAGCGCATGAAGAAGCGGGAACCTCTTTTCCGGTGAGCCTCGGGGAGGGCGCGGAGATGATGTGGAGCCGGCTTGACGCCAGGAGGAGGCGAGGGAGGACAGGGCGGCTGGGGCCGGCCCTCGCCCTCATGCTTCTCGGCGCCGCCCCGGCCGCGGCCGGGCCGGCGCCCCCCGCCGAGGGGCGGCTCTCCCTCTCCCTGCCCGAGGTGGTGGTCGAGTCGCCCGACGTCGAGCGCTTGATCGCCCAGCGCGTCCGCCCGGCGCCCCCCGGGCGGCTGGGGGTGCGCCTGCCGGACATCCTCGTGGAGGCCGAGGTTCCCCCCGTCACCCTCCCGCCGCGGCCCATCCCCTCCGAGCGGGAGCCGGATCCGGATCTGACGGGTCCGCTCGGGCGGCTGTCGCGCATGTTCGGGGACCAGGGGAAGGTGTTCGAGACCGGGCTCGCGTACATGAAAAAAGGCTCGCCCGTCGAGGCGCTTACTTTCTTCGAGGAGGTCTCGCTCCGGGCGAAGGAGCTCCGGCTGAGGGCCGCCGGCCTCTTCTGGGGGGGGGAGACGGCCCTCCGCCTCGGCCGGCCGGAGGAGGCGCGCCGGAAGCGAGAGGAGATCCTCAGGCTCCCCTCCAAGGAGGTCGAGCCCTACTCCGGCGCGGCCCGCTTCGCCCTGGCCGAGGAGCGGTGCGGCGCGGGGGACTATCAGGCCTGCCTCCGGCACCTGGACGGGAGCGAGTGGAGCGAGGGGACCTTCGCCGCAGAGGAGGCGCGCTTTCTCCGGGCGTGGACGCTGGACCGGCTGGGCGCCCGGGGCCGCGCGCTGGACGCTTGGGCGCTCCAGGCGTCCGGGGAGGGGCCGCTGGCCCTCAAGGCGGCCGTGACCTTGGGCCACCGGTATTATGAGGGCAGGGACTACGCCAAGGCGGAGCGGCGCTACGCCCAGGCGGAGGCCGCCGGGTCCCCGGGCGGGGAGGCGCAGGCCGCCCTCCTGGGGGAGGCCCTCCACGGGCTCGGCTGGGTCGGCCTCCAGATAGGCCGCCCCGATGCCGCCGCCCGCGCCTTCTCGCTCTTCCTCCGCCGCCACCCCTCCCATCCCCTCGGCCCCTCGGCCGAGGCGGGCGCCCTCGTGGCGCGGATCGAGACCGCCCCCCGCGTGGAGGGACAGGCCGAGATCCTCCTCCGCGCGGTCGAGGAGTTTGCCCGAGGATTCCCCCAAAGCCCTCAGGAGGCCTCCCTTCGCTTGCAGCTGGCCTGGGCGCTCTTCCGGCGGGGCGACTACGCCCCCGCCGCCCGGCTCGCCGCCGCCGTGAGCGACGCCCATCCCCTGGGGCGGATCTACCGGGTGGGGCGGATCATCGAGGGGCTGGGTTCCTACCATCTGGGCGACGTGAAGCGGGCCTACGGCGTCCTTCGCCTGGGGGCGGACCGCCCCCCGGCGGAGGCGGAGCGCCAGGCCGAGCGCAGCGCCGCCCGGTCGGCGGCCATGGCCACCGCCTTCGCCGCCTTCCGCCTCAGGGATTTCCTGGGCGCCCGGGACGTGCTCGAAGGTTGGGCCTTCCCGCCGGGGGCGGGGGACCAGGCGGCCGACCCGGAGGCGGCCCTCTGGTACGGGGAGGCGGCCTTCGAGGCGGGCGACCTCGAAGGGGCGCGGCGCGCCTTCGCGTCCGTCCCTCCCCGGGGGGACGAGCACATGAGGGCCCGGGCGGGCCTCGCCTGGATTCACTACCGCCGCCGCGAGTGGAGGGAGGCCTCCCGCGCCTTCGACGAGGTCTTCGAGATGGCTCCTGAGGGGCCCCTCGCCCCCGAGGCCCTCGCCCGGGCCGGGGAGGCGCGGTTCAACCTGGGGGACCACGGGGGGGCGCTCCAGTCGTTCGAGCGCATCGAGCGCCAGTACGCGGGGCGTGAGGTGGCCCGGGAGGCCCTTCTCCAGAAAGGGAAACTCCTCTTCCGCCGCGACCGCTTCGAGGAGGCCGAGGCCGCCTTCCGGCTCTACCTCGAGCGCCACCCCGGGAGCGAGGCCGCCCCGGAGGTGGAATTTTGGCGCGCCCTCGTTCCCTTCCGGCGGGGGGACTTTGCCGCTGCCCGGGAGCGGCTGCTCGAGTTCGCCCAGCGCCGCGCGGGCTCCCCCCTCGCGGCGGACGCCTACCTGCGCGCCGGGGACGCCTTCTACAACGAGGGCCGCTATCTCCAGGCGGAGGGCCTCTACCGGCTCGTGATGGCCCGCTTCCCCGGCCACCCGCGCGCCCGCGAGGCGGCCTACGGGCTCATCCTCACCCGGCTTCAGCGGGAGGAGTTCGCCGCCTTCCTCCAGGAGGCGCGCCGGTTCATCGACCTCTACCCGGGGGCGGGCCTCAGCATCGCGCTCGCCTTCCAGGTGGGCGAGGTGCACCTGACGCGGGGGGAGGTGGACGAGGCCCACAAGGCCTACCGCGATGTGGTGACGCGCTACCCCGAGGGCGACCTGGCCGCCCACGCCCTCCTGCGCATCGCGGGCATCCACCGCAGGCGGCGCAACATCGACGCGGCCCTGGACGCCTACGAGACCCTCCTCGCCCGCTACCCCGCGAGCCGGCTGCGCGCCGACGCCCTCTTCGGGGCGGGCGAGACCCTCGCCGGGATCGGCCGCTGCCCGGAGGCGCGCCAGCGGCTGGAGGATTTTCTGGCCAGGCATCCCACCCACGACTACGCCCTACTGGCCCGCTATGAGCTGGGCCGCTGCGCGGCCCGCCTGGGGGACGAGGCGGCCGCGGCCACCCACCTGAGGGCGGTGGTCGATGCGCAGGGAGGCGGGGGGGAGGGAGTGCGGGCCGGCGCCGCGCTCCTCCTGGGGGCGCTCCTCTCCCGGCAGGAGAAGCTGGAGGAGGCCGAGCGGGCGCTCGATGTGGCGCTTCGCTCCTCGGACCCCGCCGTGGCGGCCGAGGCGCTCTACAGCCGGGCCGAGCTGCGCCTCAGGCGCGGCGATCCGGGGGCGGGGGCGGAGTTCCTCAAGTTGACCTACCAATACCCGGATCAGACAATGTGGGTGGTGCGGGCCCTCGCGCGCGCGGGGGAGTTTTACGAGAAGGCCGGAAATCGTGCCACCGCCCTCCGGATTTTTCAGAAGATGCGTCAGGTCGCGCCCCCCGGCGCGTTGCGCGAGAGGGCCGAGGAGGCCGTCCGCCGCCTGGAGAAACCGCCCGCCCCCGGCCGCTAGGCGGGGGGGATGAGAGAGGCTTCCGATGTTCGAGTTCCTGGCGCGCGGGGGGATCTTGATGATCCCCCTGGGCATCTGCTCGGTGGTCGCGCTCGCCATCATCTTGGAGCGCGCGATCAACCTCCGCGCCAAGCGGATCATCCGCCTCGACGTGGTGCAGCAGGTCCGCGAGCTTCTCTCCGAGAGCCAGGTCGGTGAGGCGATGATCGTCTGCCGGCGCTATCCCTCCGCGATGGGCCGCGTGATCCTGGCCGCGGTCGCGAACCACGACCGGGAGAAGGAGGAGCTCAAGGCCATCGTCGAGGACGCGGGCCGCCAGGAGGTGCCGGTCCTGGACCGCTACCTCGGCGTCCTCGGCACCATCGCCGCCATCGCCCCCCTCCTGGGCCTGACGGGGACCGTCTTCGGCATGATCCGCACCTTCACCGTCATCAGCGAGAAGGGCGTGGCCCACCCCAGCCAGCTGGCGGGGGGCATCAGCGAGGCGCTCATCACCACGGCGGCCGGGCTCGTCGTCGCCATACCGGCCCTCATCTTCTACAACTACTTCACCGCGAAGTCGGACCACCTGCTCCTCGAGATCGAGAAGCAGGCCTTCCGCGTGGTGGAGGCCATCAAGCGCTGAGGACGAGATGAAGTTCCGCGAGCTGCGCCGCGTCCAGGCCGTGCCCGGGATGACGGCGATGATCGACATCATCTTCCTGCTCCTCCTGTTCTTCGTCCTGAGTTCGACCTTCGTCCTCCAGCCGGGCATCAACGTGAACCTCCCCCGCACGGTCGCCTCCGAGAACCCCGCCCGGAAGGATCTCATCGTCATCATCGCGCGCGACGGGCGGATCTTCCTGAACAACGACCTGGTGGCGTTCAACGCCCTCTGGGGCCGCCTCATCGAGGAGCTCAAGGCCCAGCCCGAGGGCACCCTCGTCCTGCGGGCGGACCGCGACGTCACCCACGGGCTCGTCGTGCGCGTGATGGACGTGGCCAAGCAGGCCGGCGCCGCCCGCATCGCCATCGCGACCGAGCCCGCCCGGCGGCCGGGCGAGAGGCCGGAGGCCCCGGGGGCGCCCGGGGCGGCGCCCGGGCGATGAGCCTCACCCTCGTCCAGACCTTTCTGATCTCCCTCTTGCTCCATGCGGCCCTCGTTCTGTTCGGCCCGGCCATCCGCCCCCACGACCCGGGGCCCGGGGCGAAGACCCCCGTCGAGGTGGACCTCATCCGGCGCCCGGTGCCTCTCCCCGAGGCCCTCCGCCCCAAGCCGCTTCCCCCGGTCCCCCTGCCGAGCCCCCTCGACGTGGGCCGCCTCCTCGAGCGGGAGTCCGCCCGGCTCGCCCCGCCGGACCCCTCCCTGGAGGCCAAGCTCTCCCTCCCCGGGCCGGGGGAGGCCCCGCGGAGTCGGCCCCTTCCGGGGCCCCCCAAGCTCAATCTCCCCGCGCCGGCGGAGCTGCCCGCCCCCCTCGCCCTGGGGAGGGCGGCGCCCCCCGGCGAGGGAGGCGAGAGCCTGGCCCTCCCCGTCGGGCGGCCCGGCCCCGCCCAGGAGCTCGGCGGGCGGCGGGAGATCCCCGCCGGGGAGGAGGCGGCGGCCCGCCTGGAGGAGGAGCTCGCCCGCCTCGGCCCCCTCCTCGAGCGCCCCGAGCGGGAGCGCGCCCCCATCCGGGGGCCGGCAGCCAAGCGGCGGATCGTGTTCCAGCCCCCCCCGCCCCAGATCGAGGCGCTCGAACGGGCCGAGGACATCCTGCTCCGCTTCTGGGTGCTGCCGGACGGCACGGTGGGCCGCGTGATCCCCGTCCGGAAGGGGAGCGCCCACCTCGAGGCGGTCGCCGCCAACCATCTCAAGCGCTGGCGGTTCAGCCCCCTGGGGCCGGACGAGCCCCCCCGCGAGGAGTGGGGCGTCATCGCCTTCCGCTTCCGGGTGAAGTGAGGGGTTCCTGCGGGGGGCTGCCCCCCCTCTCCCTTTGGGAGAGGGGACGGGGGTGAGGGACAAGCCGATCGGCGCCGCTGGATCTCCCCTCACCCCATGCCCTCTCCCGGAGGGAGAGGGAGAGTGCCACGGAGGGAGCGTGACCGGGCTCCACTACGAGGACTTCGAGCCGGGCCGCGCCTGGCGGACGGCCGGGCGCACCGTCGGGGAGGCCGAGGTGGCCGCCTTCGCCGGCCTCTCGGGGGACTACACCTACCTCCACACCGACGCCGAGGCGGCCGCCCGGAGCCCCTTCGGGGGCCGGATCGCCCACGGCCTCCTGGGACTGGCGGTGCTCTCCGGCCTGATGACCCGCCTCGGCATCCTGGAGGGGACGGTCGAGGCCTTCCTGGGCCTCGAGTGGCGCTTCCGGGGGGCCGTGCGGATCGGCGACACCGTGCGCGGCGAGATCGAGGTCAAGGAGAGGCGCCTCAGCCGCAAGGGCCAGGGCCTCGTCACCCTCGCGCTCCAGATGAGGAACCAGAAGGATGAAGTCGTCCAGGAGGGGGAGTTCATACTGATGGTGGCGAAGCGGGGGGAGGGGTAGGCTGAGCTTTTACCCCCCCACGATGGCCGGGAAGATGCAAAGCTCCGCCCCCTCGAAGAGGGGGGCGTCCTTCCGGGCGTGGCGGCCCTCGAGGAGGATGACGTAGGCCTCGGGGTGGGGGATCCGGAAGCGGTCGAGGACGTCCGCCACGCGCGTCCCCTCGGGCAGATCGATCCAGGCGGCGCCCTCTTCGTCCACGCCGAGGGGCATTTTTTCGGCGAAGTCGGCGTAGAGGCGCAGCCGGACCCTCACGGGCGCCCCCGGGCCGCGGCCCGGCCGGCGGCCAGGGCGGCGTCCAGGACCTCCTTGAGGGGGACGCCCGCGGCCTCGGCCAGGCGGCGGCAGTCCTCGAACTCGGGGGCGAGGTTCACGACCTCCCCCTCGAAGCGCGCGCGCTTGACCCGGGCGCGGCCCCAGGGGAGGTCCACCTCCAGCCAGTCCCGCTCGGCCGTGGCGCGCTCGGCGCTCCGGTGGCGCACCCCCAGGGTCGTGGTCTCGCGGAAGAGGAAGCGCACGAGCTCGGCCCGCCGCTCCGGGGGGCAGAGCACCGTCAGGAGGTGGGCGGGGCGGCCCTTCTTCCCGAGGACGGGGATGGCGAAGGCGTCCAGGGCGCCCAGGGCGAGGGCGCCCTCGATGACGTGCGGGAAGAGCTCGGGCCGCATGTCGTCCAGGTTCGCCTCCAGGACCGCGATCGTCCCGGGGGGGGCGTCCGTCCGGGGGGCCGGGCCGGCCTCCCCGAGAAAGGCGCGCACCACGTTAGGGAGGGCCGCCTCCCGCTCGCCCGCGCCGTATCCCACCGCCGTCACCTTCATGGGGGGCATGGGGCCGAAGGCGTCCGCGCTCTCGGCGAGGAGGAGCGCCCCTGTGGGGGTGAGCACCTCGCCCTCGAGGCCGTTGTCGAAGACGGGGATCCCCTCGAGCAGCTTGGCCGTCGCCGGGGCGGGGAGGGGCAGCCGCCCGTGGGCGCTCTCGGCGAATCCCCGCCCGGCGGGGAGGGGGGAGGCCTCAACGCGCTCGACCCCCAGGAGGTCCAGGGCGACGAAGTACCCCGCGATGTCCACGATGGAGTCGACCGCCCCCACCTCGTGGAAGTGGATGGCCTCGACCGGGACCCCGTGGATGCCCGCCTCGACCTCGCCCAGGCGCCGGAAGGCCTTGAGGGCGCGCTCCCGGGCGCGGTGGGGGAGGGAGGCCCCCCGGAGGAGGCGTTCGATCTCGGCCAGGGAGCGGCCGTGGGGGTGGCTGTGATCCTTCCCCCCCGCGTGCCGGGCGGCCTCGGCGGGGGCCTCCTCGGCGTGGACGCGGAACCGGGAGGCCGACACCCCGCGCTTCACCACCCGGCTGTGCGAGAGGCGGTAGCCTCCCACCCCGAGCCCTCCCAGGCGCTCCTCGAGGGAGCCGAAGGGGAGGCCCAGGTCGATGAGGGCGCCCAGGAGCATGTCCCCGGCGGCGCCCGCGAAGCAGTCGAAGTAGACCGTTCTCACGGGCGGGCCGCCAGGCAGTTGATGAGATGCGCCTGGCAGGCGGCGCCGAAGCCGTTGTCGATGTTCACGACCGAGAGGCCCCCGGCGCAGGAGTTGAGCATGGCGAAGAGGGCCGTCAGCCCGCCCAGGCTGGCACCGTATCCGACCGAGGTGGGGACGGCGAGGACGGGGCAGGCCACCAGCCCCGCCACCACCGAGGGGAGCGCCCCCTCCATCCCGGCCACGGCGACGATGGCGTTCGCGCGGCGGAGGCCCTCCAGCTCGGCCAGGAGGCGGTGCAGGCCGGCCACCCCGACGTCGTATGCGCGCAAGACGTTGGAGCCCAGGGTCTCGGCCGTGACGGCGGCCTCCTCGGCCACCGGGAGGTCGGAGGTTCCGGCGCAGAGGACGGCGACCAGGCCGACCCGCGCGGGGGCGGGCCCCGGGGCGACGACGACGATGCGGGCCGGCTCGTGATGGGCCGCCCCCGGGAAGGCCTCGAGGAGGGCCGCGGCCTGGTTCGCCTCGGCCCGGGTGAGGAGGATGGTGGCGCCCTTCCCGGCGAGGCTTTGGGCGATCTCGACGACCTGGCCGGGGGTTTTCCCCCCGCCGTAGATCACCTCGGGGAAGCCGTTCCGCAGGGCCCGGTGGTGGTCCACCCGGCTGTGGCCCAGGTTCTCGAAGGGGAGGTCGCGCAGCCGCTCGGCGGCCTTCTGCGGCGTGATCGCGCCGGCGCGCACTTGTTCGAGGAGGGCGTGGAGGTCAGAGGGGTTCACGGCAAGATGACGAGATCCGACCGCCTCGGTGCCTTGAGGACCTCGTTCATGCTCCCGGAGCGGAAGCCCTCCAGGTCGAGCGCGACGTAGTGGAACCCGGCCTCCTTGATGTGGCGCGCCACCTCATCGGAGAGCCCCTTGGCGAAGAGGGCGGGGATCTCCTCCTTGGGGATCTCGATCCGGGCGATGGTCCCGTGATGGCGCACCCGGAGCTGGCGGAAGCCCAGGGCCCGGAGGGAGGCTTCGGCGCGCTCCACCTGGGCGATCTTCTCGGGGGTGATCCGGTCCCCGTAGGGGAAGCGGCTGGAGAGGCAGGCCTGGGCGGGCTTGTCCCAGGTGGGGAGCCCGAGGGCCTTCGAGAGGGCGCGGACCTCCTCTTTCGTGAGGCCCGCCTCCATGAGGGGGCTGCGCACGCCTCTCTCCCGGGCGGCCGCCATGCCGGGGCGGTGATCGCCCACGTCGTCGGCGTTAGAGCCGTCCACGATGGCGGAGAAGCCCTCCTCCGCCGCCACCTTGCGCAGGACGGTGTAGAGCTCGCTCTTGCAGAAGTAGCAGCGGTTCGGCGGGTTGTTGCCGAACGATTCGTCCTTGATCTCCTCGGTGTCCACGATGCGGTGCCGGATGCCGATCAGCCGGGCGAGCTCGATGGCCTGCTCGAGCTCCGCTTGGGCGAGGGTGACCGAGCGCCCGGTGACGGCGAGCGCGCCGCCCCCCAGGACGCGGTGGGCCACGCAGGCGAGGAGGGTGCTGTCCGCCCCCGCCGAGAAGGCCACCAGGGCGCTCCCCATCTCCCGGAGGAGGGATTCGAGCTTCTGGGATTTCGCCTGCAACCCGTTGGAGGTCAATGCGTTGGCTCCTTCCCGCATCGGCGAGAGAGGCGATCTCGCCCCTCAACCATCTTACGGGTTCCAGGAAGCGCTCCGCAATGGCCCGCGAGAAGACGCGGCGGCGGAGGGGGCCACGAGATCATCTGGCCATTCGGGCGCGCCGGGCTCCTTGAGCGGGCGGCAGATCGCCGGGACGAGAGCGGCGGAAAAATTCCAAATCCGGCCCTATCGCCCGATCAGCATCAAGATGCCGGCCGTGACGATGGCCCCGCCGCTGACCCGAATCAGGCGGGCCGCGAAGCCTCCCCCGCGCTCAAGCAGGACGCCCGTGCCGATGCCCGTCGCGTGCAACATGGAGGTCGCCAGGGCGAACCCCAGGCCGTAGGAGTAGGGGGAGGCGGCGAGCGGCATCTCCGCTCCATGCGCGTGCCCGTGGAAGACGGCGAACGCGCCCACCAGCGCCATGCTCGCCGCCGCCGGCAGCCTCCTCGCCAGCGCCACCAGCGCGCCGAGCACCAGGACCGACGCGAGGATCCCGCCCTCGACCCAGGGCAGCGGCGCGCCGGACATCCCCAGGGCGCCCCCCAGCGCCATCATGAGGACAAAAGTTACGGGCAATCCCCAAAGCGCCCGGCCGCCGAGCTGCGCCGCCCAGAGGCCAACGGCCACCATGGCCAGGACATGATCGGCGCCTCCGATTGGATGGAGAAATCCGCCGGAGAAGGCCATTCCACTCGCATCCAGGATATGGGCCTCGGCCAATCCCGCGTGAGCGGCAACCATTGCGGCGGCCGCAGCCGACACACGGCACAGGTGTTTCATCTCACGGGTCCTCCGATTTGTCAGGCGACGTTTCCCCCAAAACCTGCTGATGCCGGGCACCGGCTTCGGTGCGGGATCTCGGCGATGGCCCCGGACTTCCTCTTTGGCCGCCCTTGGCGGGAACTCCGGCCCTGCCCAGCCGGGACGCGCAATGCTCGGTCCCGCGTCCCGTCATGATTGGGCCATGGAGCGATCAATTCGCGATATATTCCCCTGGCAGTTTGGGCTTGTCAAAGGGCGACGCCGCTCAACGGGAGCGCCGCTCGGCCGGGCCATACCGCCATCTTCTTGTGATAGACTTCCCGGCTTTCCGGGCGGGGCGGCTCTCGGGCGCGGAGCGGAAAAGGGAGGCGCGACGGCGGTGTCCTTCGAAGCGGAAAAGCTGCTGCGGCGGGGCGTGGCCTCCCTCAAAGCTTATGTGCCGGGCCGCTCCGTGGAGGACGTGGCGAGCGAATACGGCCTCTCGGACGTCGTCAAGCTGGCGAGCAACGAGAACGCACTGGGCCCCTCGCCGGCCGCCCTCCGGGCGCTGCGCGGCGCCTTGGAGGGGCTGCACCGCTACCCGGACGGCGCGGCCAAGGCCCTGCGCGGGCGGCTGGCCGAGAAGCTGGGGGTCCGGCGGGAGCGGATTTTTGTGGGCAACGGGGGAGACGATGTGCTCTCCGTCCTGGCCCGCACCTTCTTGAACGAGGGCGAGGAGGTCATCGTCCCCCAGCCGACCTTCAGCCCCTACGCGCACGTTTCCCGGGTGATGGGAGCCAAGGTCCTCGCGAGCCCGCTCAGCGAGTTCCGGGTGGACCTGAGGGATGTTCGCTCCAAGGTGACGGACCGCACCAAGCTCATCTTCCTGTGCAGCCCGAACAATCCGACCGGCACCATCATCCCGGGGCGCGAGCTTTTGCCCTTTTTGGAAGACCTGCCCCGAAGCGTCATCGTTCTCCTGGACGAGGCCTATGGCGATTTTGTCGAGGACCCTGACTGGCCAGACGCCATTCCCCCGGCGGAGCGGCGCCCCCTGATCGTCCTCCGCTCGTTTTCGAAGATCTACGGCCTGGCGGGCCTGCGGGTGGGCTACGGGGTGGGGCCCGAGAGCCTCATCGGGTACATGGACCGGGTGCGCGAGCCCTTCAACGTGAACGTTCTGGCGCAGGCCGCGGCGGCGGCGGCCCTGGAGGATGAGGAGTTCCGCCGCCGCACGGTGGCGGCCGTGCGGGAGGGCAGACGCAGGCTCTACGCCGCCTTTGGCCGGTTGGGGCTCCAGTATCTGGAGAGCCAGGCGAACTTCATATTCGTGCGCGTGGGGGATGCAGACGCTGTCACCGAGGCGCTCCTGCGCCAAGGGGTCATCGTCCGACCCGGCACCGCTTTCGGATGCCGGGAGTGGGTCCGCGTCACGGTTGGGCTTCCGGAGGAGGAGGAGAAGCTCCTCCGGGCGCTGGCGCGAATCGCTCCCTAGGGCGCCCCGTCCGGGACGTCCCGGGGGAGAAGCGGCGGCCTTCAATGGCAGAGGGGCCGCGGCCGGGAGGGCGAGGCCGGGCCCCTATGGGAATTTGTTGACCGAGTCCTTGAGCCCCTTGGCGGCGGTGAACTTGGGAACCTTGGTGGCCTTGATTTTGATCTCCTCACCGGTCTGCGGGTTGCGGCCGGTGCGGGCTGAGCGCTTGGAGACGGAGAAGGTT
>CAYMWZ010000063.1:0-12964 GCA_964394385.1 uncultured Nitrospinaceae bacterium
CCGCCAGACGCGGGATCCCCATGGAGCGCAACAGCAAACCCATGCGGAGTGCGCCTTTGGGGGAGTAGAGGCCGATGAGGTTGACCGCGAGGTCATAGCGCAAGCGGCGGATTTGGCGGAGAACGGGAAGCACCCTGCCCCATCCTCCCCCCCCGCGGGCGTTCATGAACCCTTGGACGTCCAAGGCGTGAATGGCGTCCAGGTAGGGGCATCCTTCGGCGGCGCGGGCGGCCTTCGCACTCGTGAGAAGGTCCACGCGCGCTCCCGAGATTCCCTGGCGGAGGGCCCGGATGGCGGGCACGGCCAGGAGGAAATCTCCCATCCCAGCTATCTGGACGGCCAGGATGCGCGCTCCCCTCAAGTCAGGAGGGCCGGAGGCGCGCCTCCCCCAGAGGAGCTTTAAAATTCCCCGCTGGAGGGGAGTCATCCCCGCTCGAGGGTCCGGTGCGTACCTCACGATGGAGGAGTATACCGGGGCTCCCCCGAGGAGGGGTAGGAAGGGTTGAGTGAGTTGCCGGCCACCTTGTTTGACTGTTTTTGCCGCCGCTCTTAGACTGAGCGCCTCGTTTCCTCTCGCGGCCCCGTCGCCGCTGCAACCGGGAGCGTGAACCATGGGTGCAGGGAGCATCTCCTTCGAGGCTCTCATGGAGGAGCGCATCGCTCGCATCACGGAGGCGTGCTCCTTCTGCGGCAAGTGTTTCGAGGTTTGCCCCATGGTGCCCTACTCCGGGGCCAAGGGGGCCAACCCCGAGGCCGTCACCCGGTCGGTGGTGGACATCATCAACGGCCGCCCCCACGCTCCCGAGGGGGCCGCCTGGGCGGAAGTGTGTCAGAAGAGCGGTCTTTGCATCGAGGCCTGCCCGGAGGACGTGAACCCGCGGGAGATGCTCGCCTACGCCAAGATCAATCTTCTCAGGTCGGCCTCGGATCGGAAAGCCGTTGAAGAGAAGAGCCGGGCTTACTTTCAGCTCCTGAGCCGGACCATCCGTCTCATGGCGGGCCTTCAGCTGGAGCCAGATCTCTACCAGCGCCTCAACGCCGTGCGCTCCAGGAAAAAGCCCAAGGCCGAGGCGGTCTTCTACTTCGGCTGCAACATTCTCCAGACCCCGCACCTCCTTCTCTCCTGTATGGACGTGTTCGACCGAATGGGCCTCGACTACGTGGTGGCGGGGGGGGTGGCTCACTGCTGCGGGATCAACCACATCCGGCGGGGCGACCTGGAGGCGGGCGCCGCCATGGGGGCGCGCTCTCTCGGCCACTTTCGCTCGTTCAGCCCGGAGCGGGTGATCACTTTCTGCCCCACCTGCCAGATGCAGTACACCGAGTACCAGCATCTCTATGCCGGATACGATGAAGGCAAGACCGGCTTGCCCATGTCGGGCTCAAGCGGCCTGGCGAGGGATCCGTTGCCCTTCGTGCACATCACCCAATATCTGGTCGAAAACCTGGAGACCCTGCGCGGGCTCTACGTCCAGCCGGTGGAGAAGCGGGCCGCGGTGCATCTTCATGGGGGGACCGAGGGGGTGGAGAGGAACGTGCGAACCATCCTGGGAAGCGTGCCCGGTCTCGAGCTGGTTGAGATCGATCAGCTGGCCGATCACGGCTACCAGTGCCCGACCCTGGCGTCGCTTCCCCCGGCCAAGGAGGCCATGCGGGAGAAGCTCTTCGCCTCGGCGCGGGAAGCAGGGGTGGATTCGCTCCTCACCGTTTATCATAGCTGCCACCGCGAGCTCTGCGGGGAGGAGGGGAATCAGCCTTTCCAAATCGAGAACTTCATGACCGTCCTCGGCCAGGCCATGGGTTTTGAGTACCCCGACCGCACCAAGACGTTCAAGCTATACGAGGACATGGACCGCGTCCTTGCCGAGGCGGGGGATCTCCTCCGCGCCCACGGGATTGATCCGGAAAGGGCGCGCAGCCAGCTCCAAACCGCGCTGTATGGTCCCTCCCCCACGGGCCAAAATTCCTCCTGAGAAGGGAATACTTAAGGCTCTTCCCCATCCACTTCTTCACAAGCAAAACACGATGCTTTAAGACCCGCCGGGGTTTTCTCGGAAGCCGTGCGCGTCTAAGTCAACTCGTCGTTCACCTTGCTCAATATGCCGGCCAGATGGTCCCGACTGCCATCGAGGCTTCGGATCGAGAGCCCGGCGGTCCACGAAGGAGGGTCAGTGTCGTTTTCGTGCACCCAGATGATTTCCACCTGGCACTCGTCGAACGCTTCGCCGGAGATCTGGAGTGAGCACGCGAAGCGGGAACCGGCAGGAGGGCGCTTGGGTGTGACCAAGCGGAACCCTCCCGCGCTGACGTCCTCCGGCACGAGGGGCAAATCCGAAAGTTCGGGGGCATCCACCACCACGGGGATCGTGAAGCGGTCGAATTGGCGCATCTCGGTGCATTCTGCCGCGGGCAACGCTCTCTTGCCTCCATGGGAGCCGCGGTGAACCGTCTTCCTTGGCTTAAAGCTTCGGCTGCGCTTCGTGTTCCCTGTGTCTTTCAGCGCCTTTCATCCATTGGAGAATCTTCTCCCGGACCCTCTTGCCCTCAGTAAAGTCGGGATCCAACGACAGGGATTTGTTCATGCGATTTAGCGCTTCGGGAAACTTGCATTGCGCGGTGAAAACAAGGGCCTGCTGATAGAACAAGGACGGGTCGGCCTTAATGAATGATATTGCCTTGTCGTAGGCTCGGATCGCCAGGTCGTATTCTTTCATCTTGAATGCCAGGTCTCCGATCCGCTTGTAGGCGAACCGGTATTCGGTCCTCGCGGGTGCCGAGAGGGCGCGGTGGAAAGCTTCGAGCGCGCCCTCCCTCTCCCAAAGGCCGTGGAGGGCTTCGCCCAAACCGACGATGGCCGCGGCGTTGAGGTCGTTGAGGTAGATGGCGGCCTCGAATTCCATTTTGGCTTTCTGAAAGCGTTTCGCTTTGAGGTATTCGTTGCCTCGCTCGATGAAATCTTCTCCACGGCGGAGGAAAATTTCCCGCGCCTTGGGATCGATATGCGTGGCCTCCCGGAGCACCAAATCGGCACTCACCCGGTCTCCGTTGTAAAGGTACAATTCCGCCAAGCCGTAAAAGGTGTTTAGTATGGCTTCAATATAGGCGCTCTCGGCCCGGCCAAGCTCGCCGGATTCCTTGAGGCTGGTGGCGAGCATGACCGCCTTTTCCGTCGCCCGGAGGGATTCTTGGGATCGCCTTTTCAGCTCTGTGAGGGATACGATGTACTTCCTCAGGAGGGATTCGATGGCTTCACGGAGGGGTTCTTCCTCCACCGGCTTCGCCAGAACTGCCGACGCTCCAGCGGCGATAGCGTCCTTTATGAGGGTTTCTTCCTTATGGGGATCATCTTTTTCATATGTAAAAATGATCGGGGTTTGAGCATTCTTTCCCTCCGAGCGGAGGTTGGCGATCGTTTTGGTGGAATTCGCTTTGGCGAGGCCGTGGTCGATCAAGATGAGGCCGAAGGAACCTTGCCGGGTCGTTTCGATCAATTCGTAGCCATCTTTTACGACGGTCACGTTCGGGAGCTGGAAGTTTTCAAGGAGTCCTTTAATGGTGGTCTGCTGGATCGGGCTGCTGTCGGCCAGCAGAATGGCAGTTTGGGGATCGGCCTTCGGGGAGATCATGGAGGGTGGTTCTCCATCTGGAGCCGTGCCACATGCCGAGGGAGAGACTGCCATATTATAATGCGGCGGTCCAGGACACAAGATCGTTCATTTCTGGATTTTGCCCGGATGAAATCTGAGGATTTGCGTCCGCGCGCGTTTTTCCATGAGGCGGCGAACATGGCGAGTTCCCCCGGCCTCTCCTCGCGCTTTCAGGGGTCTTGATCCGTGCGGGTTGGAATCGACGTCGCCCCCGTTTCCCAGCACCGCGGACGGGGAGTGGGCGCGTTGGGGGGCCAATTGTTGGGAGCGCTCCTGCGGGCTCAGCCTCCCAACGCTTTCGTCTTGTTCGCCCCCCAGGGCAGCCCAGAGGCCGCCATGAGCGAGGGGGAAGGGATTGAGGTGCTCACCCGGCCCCCCGTCTCCCCAGGCTTCTCGCTGGCTTGGTTGCTGGACGCATGGCGGCTTGACCGCCAGATCCGGTGCGCGCGGCCCAATCTTTTTCACGCTTTCTTCCAGTGGAATCTCCCCCTCCGGAGGCTTCCCATGCCCTCCGTGGGACACGTCTACGATCTCATGCCGCTTGCCCTCGAAGAGTTCTACGTCCGCCGCGGAGGGCTTGCCGTCGGGCGTAAGATCCATCTCTACCGCCGGTATCTGAAGTACGCCCTCGGGCGGCTCGACCGGGTCATCACCATCTCGGAGCACTCCCGCCGAGACCTCGTGCGCCTGATGGGTTTTCGCCAGGAGCGCATCCACGTGGTTCATCCCGCCCCTGCGCCGGGGATGAAGTCGGCCCATGACCCCGCACGCATGAGTCACCTGCGTTCCCGCCTGGGACTTCCGGAGTCCTATCTTCTGTACGTGGGCGGATATGACTACCGCAAGAACGTCGAGACTCTTCTGGACGCCCATGTCAGCGCTCGGAAGCAGGGGCTGGGGCTTTCTCTTGTCCTCGCAGGGGGGATGGAGAGCCCCTACGGGCGGAGGATTGCGGAGCGGGCTTGGGGGACGCCGGGGGTTCTCCTCCCTGGCCACATCCCGGAGGAGGACCTCCCCACTCTCTACGCGGGCGCTCGTCTCGTCCTCTATCCCTCGCTCTACGAGGGTTTTGGCCTGCCGGTCCTGGAGGCGATGGCCTGCGGCGTTCCAGTCATCTGCTCCTCGGCCCCCTCTTTGGCCGAGGCGGCGGGGAACGCGGTTCTGCGGCTGCCCCCCGGGGAGAAGGAGGCGTGGGCCGAGGCGATGTGCCGGGCGGAGGAGGAATCCTTCTGCGAGGACCTCCGTCGCCGGGGTCTCTCCCACGTGAAGAAATTCTCCTGGGAGCGTGCGGCCCGGGAGACCCTCCGGGTGTATGAGGCCGTGGCGGGTGGCGCTTGAGGGGGCTGCGGGCGTGGGGTCTGGCACGTCTCCGGCCTGGGGCTGGCCCAAGGCGGCGGTGGATTTGGCAGGGTGAGGGGCGCGGGAGTCAGTCCAAGGGCTCCTCGTCCCGGTCGATGCGATCCAGGTTTTCCAGAAAAAGCGCCCGCTCCTCCTCGCTCCTGAACTTGATGGAGGGAACGGCCCGCTCACGCCAGTGCCTGCGGCCGGCCGCGTTCATCCCCTCGTAAAGGGTGAGTGCATCGTCCAGCTCGTCACGCATGAGGGTTTTCCCTCCTAGGCCGGCACGAGGACAATGTCGAACGTCCCCGCCTCGTAAGACCCATCCTTGGCACGGATCTCGCGCAGCGGAATGATGAGGGATTTCTTGACGAGGGGATCCTGCGCGTTCCTCGGGTCGCCCTCGAAGTAGAGTTGAGTGACCAGGTTCCTGTAGCCCCGGTGGCGCACGAGGTAGTGGATGTGGCTCGCCCGCTCGCCGAAGCCAGCGCCGTAGCGACCAGGGCGGATCGTCTCGAACTCGTAGTGGCAGGACTCATCCGTCACGAGCCGTGCACGGTTTTTGAGTTCTTCCTCTTTCCCGCTGTAGCGCCCCTTCTCGTCCGCCTGCCAGACGTCGAGGACTGCGCCCGCGAGAGGCTTTCGCGTGTCGTGCCCCCACACTCGCCCGCGGATTAGCAGGACCTTCCCCGGCTCGAGGGGAGGGGTGACTTTGGCGCGGAAGGGGGCTCCCTGGAGGTAGAAGGGGCCGAAACCACCCCTCTCTGTGGGAACCCATCCCTCGGGGAGGGTGAGGGCCGGGGCCTCCCCCCGCGCGGCGAGGAACTTCCCGTACGCGCCCAGCTCCCCGCTCGCCTCCGTGGGCCTTGCCCCCGCCCGCAGAGTGAGGCCTCCCGCCCCCAGGGCCGCGAGACCCAGCGCGCTCTTCCGCAGAATGTCGCGCCTGGAAAATCGGTTCATGGTCTCCTCCTACCTCAATCCATCAAACGGCCCGGGGTCCTCCTCCATTCCCAGGTACTTTGTCCGGATGTGGTTCCAGAGCTTGAGCTTCGACCAGTCGGGAGTTCGGATGGGTTTCAAGTCCTGGGTAAGACAGGGGTTGGGGAGGAAGAACGTGATCATCTGCTCTCCCCGGCCGTTCCAGAGGGAGAGGCTGTAGCTCACGATGGCATGGCCGGCGACCGGAGGATCGGTGAAGTGCCGGGTGAGGGCGACGCGGCTGCACTTGCGCCACTGGGCGAGGTCGGGTGGGCAGGGGCGGCGCTTGTCTCCCTTGTGCTCCCCGATGCAAAGGTGGAGGTGCCATTCGCCAAAGTCCACGGTGAGGTAGCCGTCCGAGTAGCCGATGCGCTCGGGCGGCTGCCTCACGTGGCACTCGAAGACGGCGCCCTGGATGCAGGGGCCGAAGATGAACTCCTCGTAGTGGTTTTCAAAAAGGTCACGCAGGAGTTCTTCGAGCAGCTCGCGGCCGGGCGCGAACTCCCAGGTGGTGTGAAAACTTCCGTCGGGCTGGCCTTCTTCCTTCACGGTGACTGCTGGTTTCGTCTCCATCCTTTCTCCTCCCGGCAGCAGGCCGCCCGGAGGCCGCGGATCGGTGGGAGCCCGGGAACCGGCTGGCTTGAGGGTCCACACGGGGAGGGGCCGAGGTTTTCCGTCTGGGGTGGGTAGCCCCCGGTTAGGTTTAGTTCTCCGTGTCCCGGAGAGTATAGCGGATGGGGAGGACGAGCGCATGGCGCAAATAGGGGTAGGGAGCGGCTCGGCGGACGGCGTCGAGGGAGGCTTCGTCGAGGGAAGGGTGGCCCGAGGATTGCCGAAGGCGCAGATCGCCCACTCCACCCCCGGGCAAGATGTGGAAGGCGACCACGGCGGTCCCTTCGATTCCCATGGCCCGGGCTTGTTCGGGGTAGCGCTTGGCCTTTTGGATGCGGGCGAGGATGGCCTCCAGGAGGGCTCGGAGGGCCTCGGGGGAGGCAGGCTCCTCGGATGGTGCAGCGGGAGGAGCAGCTTGGAGGGAGTCCACGGAGGCACGCTTGGAGGCAGCCGGTTGGGTGGGCTCCACATGGGGAGGAGGCGGGGTCTGCGGCCGTGTGGCGACCTGAGGCATATCGGGGACGGTTTGGGCAGGGGGTGAAGGGGGGGAAACGGGCGAAGGAAGATCATGCAACCCACGCTCCGCTGAAGGCGTGGGGACTCGCCGGTGAGGGACCTGGGGCGGCGCGGGCTCTTGGGCACTTGGCTTTCCCGCCTTTGGGGTGGAGGCCGGGCGGCGCGGGGGCTCCGTGCGCTCCGGGGGGGGAGAGGCCGGGGCGATTTTCGGGGTTCTTTGGGGTTTTTCCTCAGGGACCGGGAGGGCCGGAAGCGAGGGGGGATATGCCGCCGGCTCCTTCTGAGGGGTCGCGGGGAAGGACAGGCGCACCCGGATGGGGGAGGCCGGGCCAGGGGCGGGTGATGGATCGATGTGGGCGGATCCTGCCAAGAGGACAAGATGAGCGGCGGCGGAGAGGAGATAGAAGGGTGCCAGGCTCCCTTTCATCTTCGTTGGCCATAAGGAGCGCGCGCTGTTCGCCATGGTCAATACAGGATGTGGAGGCGGTTTTTCCCCAGGGGAGGGTGCCCATCCGGGATGGCCGCGGGCGACTCAATCAGGGCGATGAGGGCGCCGTCGGGGCTCAGGGCCACCTGATCATAGGGGATGGGACCCTCGGTTCGGTACTCCCCCGCGTATGGGCGCCCTCCGGGGGCGCTGGTGTCGAACAGGACGAGGCCGTTGGCGTCCTCCCGGCGGAAGAGTCGGCCTTTGCTCAGGGCGACGGCCAGCCACCGGCCATCTTGCGAGAGGGCGATGCCGTTCGGCCGGTTCGGGGTGGGCCAACGGTAGCGGAGGTGCCCGGACCAGTCAAAGAAGAAGATCGCGTTGCTGTTCGGATGGGGCTGCCCGGTGGAGGCACCCTTTGGCGCCGCCTGGAGGGGGATGTACCCCTCGCCCAGGGCGAATATGGCGAACTCCCGCGTGGCACCCACGGAGCCCGTTTCGGCCACGACGGGAAAACCGCTCAGGGCGACGGGTCCCCCTCGGGGTTCGATCCAGCTGGGTCGGCCCCTCTCCAGGATGTAGAGCCGGCCGTCCCCGGTGGAGGCGTTGACGAGACGTCCTTCTGGGTGGACGGCTACGCTGCGCCAGGTGTTCACGCTCCGGAAGGGGGCCAAGGGCTGGAAGGGATACCGCCAGAGCTCCTGGCCTGTGGCAAGGTCCACAGCGTAGAGGCCGGGGGGGATGGCCTCCCCGGGCCGCCAATCGCGGGCCGAGCCGAGCACCCCGACCGCCAAGCGCATCGCCTCATCGAAGGCGAACCATGTGAGCGCGAGGGGCGCGGGCCGCTCCCGGGGCCACCGCCAGCGCGGGGCCCCGCTCTTCCCGTCGAAGCGGTAGAGATGGGAGAGTTGGCGAACGGGCGGCTTCCGATCGGGATACCAGTTGTGGAGCCCCGCCACCAAGAGATCTCCATCCGGCGTGGCCGCCATCCGGTAGGGTCCGGGGTATTCCACCCACGTCAGTTCGTTGCCCGGATCGGATGGAGCCGTCCGCTCCAGGTCGTCGGCGAGGTGGTAGCGCCAGAGCTCGCGGCCCGAGGGGAGAGCAAGCGCCCGGATGACGCCTTCCTCCGTCTGCTCCCCGATGAAGAGCGTCCCATCGTCGGGCGAGAAGGCGGCCGCCTTCGCCCATCCCTCGGCGACCCGCGTCTGGAAGACGGCCCTTCCCGTGTGCACCTCGACTACGCGAACGAAGCCGCGCTGGGTTCCGATTGCCAGGCGGCGGCCCGATGGGCTAAACACCAGGAAGGAGGCCTCGTTGGCGGCGCCCCGATCGATCCGGCGCGGCAGGAGGCCCTCGAGCTCGAGGACGAGGACCGGAACGGGATCGGCTTGGAGGGGCGCAACCGCCTCCTCCTGCTGGCGGGGGCCATCCCCCCACCGCGCGGTGCATCGTTCCCCCGGTTTCCAAGAAAACGCCAGCAGAAGGCTCCTTTCCATACGCCGAATGCCCAGCTTTCTCTCTTCGCCACCGCAAGAGACCGAGAGGGAGCGCGACTCCTCCGGGGTCAAGCCCCTGAGCACCCCGCCCAGGCGGGCGAAGGTGAAACGGGGGCCGGCGGCAGTCCCCTCGGAGCCGCATCCGGCGAGGAGGGCCGCGATGGCCAAGAGGGCAAGGCGCGCCCGCATCAAAGGATCTCCCGTGTGAAAGTGTAGAGCTGGCTTAGGAGGGGGTGGTGGTAAAGCCCGGCGGCGTAGAGGAGGTAGAGCGTTTTGGCCGCGACGACGGAAGCGGTCAGGAGGACGGTCCCCAGGAGAACGAATTTTTCCCATCGGGTCATCGAGAGAGGGGAGAGACTCGTCCGCCTGCGTTCGGGATCGTAGGCCCGGCTGGCGGCGGCGAGGGCGGCCATCTCGGCCCTGCGGATGGAAGCCGCGAGGACCGGCCGAGTGATGGCGGCCAGGGCGCGCACGGCGTTGAATCCTCCCCCCCCTCCCAGCCGCAGCCCCCGCATGCGCTGCGCGCGCAGGGCGATCTGCGCCTCCTCCGCCGTGACGGGGAGGAAGCGCACAGCCGCCGTCGCGCAGAAGGCGAGGGTGTGCGGCAGCCGGAGGGCGGAGAAACTGGCCAGGAGGGCGCTCGGCTCGAAGGTCCAGGCGACGGCCAAGCCCGCGCTGAGGGTCGCGATCAGGCGCAGAGACTGGACGGCGCCGTGAAAAATTCCCTCGTAGTAAATCGCCACGCCACCGGTCAAGGCGCCCACGATGGGCGCCTCCGGGGAGATGAGGACGAAGAGGATGGTCCGCGGCAACGATCGGTAGAAGAGGGCTTGCGAGAACATCAGCCCCCAGACGGCGAAACCCAGGGCGGCGACGAGCAGGAGGAGCCGGCGGAGGCTGGGCCGGGTGGCGAGCGCCCAAGCCAGCCCCGCGGCAGCAAGCGCGCCGAGCGAAACCACGCTGTCCAGCGTGACGGAGAGGACTCCCATGCTGAACAGAACCGCCGCCTGGAAGCGTGGATCGCGCCCGGTCGCCCGGGTGAGTCCGTCAATCGCCACCGGCGATTCCTCCGATGAGGGCGGCTGAAGTCCGCGGCGCCCGCGGCGGGCCCATTCGCTGGGCGATCCGCGCGAGCGGGCTCGGCTCCAGATCCGTCAGTGTCCCTCGGCCTGCCTGCCTCATCACCTCTTCGATGGGGCCATGTGCGACGACTTTGCCTCCGCGGAGAACCAGCGCCCGGTCTGCAAATTGCAGCGCCGAGTCCGAGTCGTGAGTGCACAAAATGACGGCCCGCTTCTCCCCCTTCTCCTGGACCCATCTGCGCAGATCCTCCAGGATGCGCAGGCGCATTCCCCTGTCCAGGCCCGCCGTGGGCTCGTCCAGGAGCAGAACTTGCGGCGCGCAGGCGAGAAGAGCTGCCAGCGCCACGCGCAGCCTCTCCCCCCGGCTCAGGGAGAAGGGATTCCTTTGCCGGAACCCTCCCAGGCGAACGAGATCCAAACTCTTCGCAACGGCCGTCTCGGCCTGCTGGGCTGCAAAGCCCAGGAGGCGGGGTCCAAGTTCCACTTCTTTTTGAACAGTTTCTCCGTTCAGCATAAGATCGGGATTTTGAAACAGGAAGCCCACCCGGCCGGCCAAGGAACGGGGGGAGAGCCTGCGGCGGCTCTTGCCGAACCATGTGACCTCCCCCTCCTGGATGGGCAGAAGGCCAACGAGCAGGCTCAGGAGGGTAGTCTTCCCCGATCCGTTGTGGCCCATGAGGGCGAGGATTTCGCCTTCAAGGAGGTCGGCGGAGACTGACTCCAGGGCGGGGGACGCCGACTTGGGGTAGCGGTGAGTCACCCCGTGGATCCGGAGGAGGCGGCTTTCGCTCTTTAGGGGCGAACTCTTTTCGGGGAGCCGAACCGCCGCGCCGGAGGATTTAAGGCGCGCGAAGACGGCCTCCTCCCCTTCTGCCTCTTCCGCTCCCGCGGCTGCGGCCAGCTCCATCCACGCCGGGACCTCAAGCTCCAGTTCCCGCAGAAGGGGCAGCGCTTCAAGGAAGCGCCCGCGGGCAAACGCCCCGCGGATGGAGCCCCGCTCCATGACGATGAGGCGGTCGGCCATGGGGAGGATGCGGTCGATCCGGTGCTCGGCGATGAGAATGGTGAGCCCAAGCTGCTCACGGATGGCGGAGAGCGACTGGAGGATCCTCTCCGCCCCTCGTCCGTCGAGCTGGCTCGTCGGCTCGTCCAAAACCAGGAGCCTGGGATGAAGCGAGAGGGCGCTGGCGAGGGCGACGCGCTGCTTTTCCCCGCCGGAGAGCGTATCGCACCCGGCGGAGCGCTTCTCGGCCACCGCCGCCCACTCCAGGGCGTCCTGAACGCGCGCGGCGATCGCTCCGGGAGGCTCGCCGAGGTTCTCCGGTCCGAAGGCCACCTCCTCCTGGACGCGGGCGCAGAGAAGCTGGTCGTCGGGATTCTGGAACAGGAAGCCGACCCATGACCGGAGAAGGTGCGAAGGGATGGATGACGCCTCCTGGCCGAAAACCGAGACCGTGCCTTCGAGCCTGCCCGCGCTCTCCCTGGGGATCAGGCCGTTCGCCGTCCTGAGGAGGGTTGACTTCCCGCATCCGGTGGGGCCCGTGATGAGGACGAACTCGCCTTCCGGCACGCCGAGGTCGATCCCGCACAGGGCGTCGGCCTCGGCGCTCGCGTAGCGAAAGCGCAGGCCGCTCCATTCAATGGCACTTGTGGATGCGCGCACGTTCATCCCGCCACCTCGCGCAGCGGCGCCCCTAGCCGGAGGCCCAGGGCGGTTCCCGCGAAGGTGAACAGCACGCTCGATACCGCGAGATACAGCATGATGTACCAATCGGCGAAAACCAGCCGGTAGAAGAAAATGTGGAGATGAAAGCTCGCGCCCGCGAGCAAGACGTCGGCGATCACGAAGGCCGCGCCCAAGATGATGGTCGCGCGCCACCGCTCGGCGGGCCAGCGATCGAGCAGGCGCTTTCCTTCGGGCCCCCGCGTGATGCCCGCGAGCCAGGCCGCCCCCTCGAGGCAGACGATCTCCACCGCGAGCATGAGGAACGGGATGATCTGGAAGGAGTCGATCGTGAGGGCCAGGATGAGCTTGCGGATGGTTGCGAGGAGTCCCAGGGCGCCGGGCACGGGGTAGCGCATGAGATAGGCCGCTGCGAGGGCGTAGAGGGGAACCTGGGTGAAGAGATCGGTGAGCAGGAACGAGAAGGGGCCGAGGACGACCCGGGAGATGTTTCCGATCACGAACTCGGGAATGTTCACGAGGACAAAGGCGGCCGCCGCGAAGGTGGCCGCGCCGCTCAGGAGGCGAAGCGGAAAGCTCCGCATGATGCGCCCCCCCCGCCAGGCCAGAAGGGTCGCGACCAGAAGCGCGATTGCCATTGTGGAGGTCGTAACGAGGAAAGCGCGCAGACTCGGCCGGCGGAGCTCGAGGGGGAGGTCAAGCGTCATGAGGTCGGTGTCGGTCCCCCAGAGGCCGATCCAGATCCGGCGGAGGTACCGCCCCGGCTCGGCATCCCGGGGATCGAGAAAGATGGGCAGAACCGTGGGAGTTACCTTCTCCGCGGGAAGGACGGCGAAGGCGACGCTACGGCCGGTGCCTCCGCTGATGAGGTCGGGCGCGCGGAGGAAGGCGACTTCCTTCTCCTTCCCGTGGGTGAAGACCCGGGAAGAGATGGTGAGGGCGATGGCGCCCGAGGAGGCATTTCGGATCCAGAGGGTCTGATAGTGATAAGGGACGAAGGGGTTGACGGGGGGGCCGCCGCGACCGAAGAGGGTCAAAAGGAAGTGTCCGGGCCCGCCCGGAAGCAAGAGGGCGTCGGGAAGCTGGAGGAGGTCCGTGTTTCCCTCCTCGTCCGTAGGCAGAAGCGTCTTCTCCACGACGATGGACTGGGCGAGCTCCTCGGCCCGCCGCAGGAGGACTTC
>CAYMWZ010000064.1:0-12856 GCA_964394385.1 uncultured Nitrospinaceae bacterium
CCTCTTCGGGGCGGGCCTGGCCATCGGCCTCGTGATGCTGGCGCTCAGCGCGACCGGCGCGCTCGAGTGGCTGGCGGGCCTGGTGCCCCGCGCCGTCGTCCGGGGGATCCAGTTCGGCCTGGGCGCCTCCCTGCCCTCGCTCGCGCTCAAGACCTACGTGCCCTCCCTCGGCGCCGAGGGGTATTGGCTCGCGGGCGCGGGGTTTGCCGCGATGATCGCGCTCTCGGGGAGCCGCCGGCTCCCGGCGGGGCTGGTCGTGATCGGCCTGGGCGTGGGCTACGCCGCGCTCGCGCGGCTGGACATCGCGACCATCGCCTCGGGGGCGGGCCTGGCGCTGCCCAAGGCGCACCTCCCCGGCGCGGCGGACGTCCTGACGGGGTTCCTCGTCCTCTCCCTGCCGCAGCTTCCGCTCTCGCTCTCGAACTCCGTGATCGCCACCCGGCAGACCATCGCCGACCTCTTCCCGGCGCGGGAGGTCGGCATCCGGCGGATCGGGCTGACGTATTCGCTCATGAACCTCGTCGCCCCTTTCTTGAGCGCCATCCCGGTGTGCCACGGCTGCGGGGGGCTGGCCGGGCATCATTATTTCGGGGCCCGCACGGGGGGCTCCGTGATCATCTACGGCTCGATGTACCTGGCCCTGGGGCTTTTCTTCAGCCGCGCGTTCGGCCACGTGGTCGAGATCTTCCCGCAGCCGATCCTCGGAGTGGTCCTGGTCTTCGAGGCCCTGGCGCTCATGCTCTTCATCCGCGACCAGGCCGGCTCGCGGCGCGACCTGGCCGTGGCCCTCCTGACGGGGATGCTGGCGTTCGGCCTGCCGTACGGCTTCCTGGTCGCCGTGGTGGCGGGGGCCCTCGTGCACCACGCCTCGGAGCGGTGGAGCGTGCTGGCGGATTGGCGCGCCGATTGATGGCCCTCGCGGCGCTTGCTACCATCCGCCGCACCTTCCCGCGTCCCCTGAGGGAGCTCCTCACACATGGCCGGACCCGGCCGCATGCCCCTCGAAGGCGTCACCGTGGTTGACATCGGGACCCTCTTCGCCGGCCCGTGGATCGCCACCTACATGGCCGACTTCGGGGCCGAGGTGATCAAGATCGAGCACCCCAAGGGGGACTCCCTGCGCAACTTCGCCTCCCAGAAGGACGGCGTCTCCTTGTGGTGGAAGCTGGCCGGGCGGAACAAGAAATCCGTCACCTGCAACCTCTCGGCCCCGGAGGGGCAGGAGATCCTCCGCAGGCTGCTCGATGGGGCGGATGTGCTGGTCGAGAACTTCCGCCCCGGGACGCTCGAGAAGTGGGGCTTCTCCTGGGAGGCCCTCCACGCCCTGAACCCCCGCCTCGTCGTGGCGCGCACCAGCGGCTTCGGCCAGGAGGGCCCCTACGCCAAGCGGCCCGGCTTCGGCACCCTGGCCGAGGCCATGAGCGGCTTCGCCCACATCACGGGCTTCCCGGACGGCCCCCCGACGCTCCCCCCCTTCGCGCTAGCCGACGGGATTAGCGCGCTCTGCGGCACCTTCGCCGTCATGATGGCGCTCTACCACCGCGACGCGCACGGCGCCCCGGGCCAGGAGATCGACATCGCCATCTACGAGCCCATCGCCACCGTCCTGGGGCCCCAGACGCTCGAGTACGATCAGCTCGGCATCGTCCAGAACCGCACGGGGAACGCCATCCCCTTCGCGGCGCCGCGCAACGCCTACCGGTGCAGGGACGGCCGCTACGTGGTCATCTCCGCGAGCGCGGAGAGCATCTTCCAGCGCATCATGCGCGCCGTGGGGCGGCCCGACCTGGCCGAGGACCCCCGCATGCGGACCCAGGCGGGCAGGGTGGCGAACATGAAGGAATTGGACGACGCCATCCAGGGGTGGATCGGGGGGCACACGCTGGAGGAGACCATCCGCCACTTCGAGAGCTACGAGGGCGCCCTGGGGCCCATCTATGACGTCGCCCAGTACATGGCGGACCCCCACGTCCAGGCGCGCCGCTCCATCGTCACCGTGCCGGACGAGGAGCTCGGCCCCATCCGCATGCAGAACGTCATCCCCAAGATGAAGGGAACGCCGGGGAGGATCCGCTGGGCGGGCCCCCCGAAGGGGAAGCACACCGAGGAGGTGCTCCTCCGCCTGGGCTACAGCAAGGAGGAGCTGGCCCGCCTGCGCGAGAGGGGGATCGTCTGAGCGCCCCGCCGCGGGGGGCGGAGCCGAGATGACCGCCTTCGTCTTCCACCCCGGCTACGGCGCCGATATCGGCAGGCACGTCCTCCAGGCGGAGAAGTACCGGCATACCCGCGAGCGTCTCCGCGCCGCCGGGATCCCGGAGGGGGCCTTCCTCGAGCCCGCCCCCGCCACGGAGGAGGAGGTCCGCCTCGTCCATACGGCCGAGTACGTCGCGGATCTTCTCGGCGGGAGGCACACGCGCCGCACGATGCACAGCGAGCTTCCGATGAGCCCCGAGATCGTGCGGGCGAGCTTCCTGGCCACGGGGGGGACCATCCTCGCCGCGCGCGAGGCGCTCTCCCGCGGGAGGGCATTGAACCTCGCGGGCGGGTTCCACCACGCCTTTCCGGACTGGGCCGAGGGGTTCTGCTACGTCAACGACCTGGCCGTGGCGGTCCGGGTCCTCCAGCGCGAGGGGGCCGCGCCGCGCGCCGCCATCATCGACTGCGACCTTCACCAGGGGAACGGGACGGCCTTCATCTTCCAGGGGGACGAGCGCGTGTTCACCTTCTCGATCCACCAGGAGAACATCTACCCCATGAAGCGGAGGAGCGGCCAGGACATCGGCCTCTACGACTTGGCCGGCGACGGCGATTACCTCCCGCACATCCGCGAGCACGTGCCGCGGATCCTCGACCGCCACCGGCCCGACATCGTGCTCTACCAGGCCGGGGCGGACCCCTACGCCGGGGACCAGCTCGGCACCCTCAAGCTCACCAAGCGGGGGCTCAGGGAGCGGGACGAGATCGTGCTTGCCGAGTGCCGCAAGCGCTCCATCCCCGTCGCTGGCACCATCGGGGGAGGCTACGCGGCCAACCCGGCCGACACGGTGGACATCCACCTCCAGACCGCGATGGCCTTCTGGGAGGGATAGGCGGACCCCTCTCCGTTGCGCGCGTCCCCGGTTTCGGGCATATAATTCCCGTCTTTGGTCTTCCGCATTTTTTTGTCTTGGAAGGATGTCATGGAGTTTCCCCTCGCCCGGGCAGAAGCGATCCTGCCTCCGCTGGGCGCATGAGCGCCCGGGAGGTCGGCGCGCCGCCGATACCCGGCCTCTTCTACTACGGCTGGGTGATCGTCGGGCTTTCCTTCGCCACCCTCGCCTTCCACGTCGTCACGCGCTTCTCCTTCGGCATCTTCCAGGTTCCCTTGATCGAGGAGTTCGGCTGGAGCCGGGGGGCGCTGGGGGGCGCCTTCTCCCTGGGCCTCGGCGTGTACGCCCTGGCCGCGCCGTACAGCGGCTCCCTCCTGGAGCGGATGGGCCCGCGGGCCGTCATGCCGTGGGGCTCGGCCGTCCTGGCGGCCGCGATGATCGGGAGCTTCTTCGTCACCTCGCTATGGCACGTCTATCTCTTCACGGGCCTCCTCGGCGGGCTGGGGCTGGCCCTGAGCGGCTTCGCCATGCACAGCGCCATCATGCCGCGCTGGTTCACCCAGAGGCGCGGCCGCGCGACGGGGATAGCGCTCTCGGGGATCGGGGTGGGGATCCTCGTCCTCTCGCCCGTCATCGAGCGGATCATCGCCCTGTGGGGCTGGCGCGCCGCCTACCTCTGCCTGGGCCTGGCCATCCTCCTCGTCATCGGGCCGGCCAACCTCTGGCTCCTGCGCAACCATCCGGAGGACGTGGGGCAGGGCCCCGAGGGCGCGCTCCCCCGCCCGGCCGGGGAGGCCTCCGCCGTCGGGGGGGGCCACGGGGGCAAGGGCGTGCGCGAGGTCTTCCGGGCCGTCAGGGGCGACGCGCGCTTCTGGGGCCTTGTACTCCTCGTCTTCGCCATCGGCCTCAACAACAACACCATCCTGAGCCAGCTTCAGCTCTACCTGGTTGACGCGCGCTACTCCACGGGCGCGGCGGCGCTGATCTTCGGGGCCGTGGGCTTCATCCGCACCCTCGGGAGCGTTTTTGGCGGCTGGCTGGGCGACATGATCGGGCGGGGGCGCGGGGTGGCGGTTTCCGCGGCGGTGGTGGCCGCCGGCCTCGCGATCCTCCTGCTGATTCCCCCCCTCGGCGGAGGTTTCCTGCCGGGCTATCTCTTCGCTCTGATCTACGGGATCGGCATCGGGGGGATGAGCGCCTGCTACTCGGCCCTGGCGGGCGATTGCTTCGAGGGCCCCACCTACGGGGTGATCATCGGCTTCATGGAGATTTGCTACGGGCTGGGCGGGGTGGTCGGCCCCCCCCTCGCCGGGCTGATGTTCGACTACACGGGCAGCTACTTCGTCCCCTTCGCGGTCATCATCGCCGCGATGATCGGGTCCATCTTCCTCGCCCTCTGGCTCCAGGCGAACGCCGGGCGCCCCGCGAAAGCCTGACCGCCCTTCTCCCGCCCGGGCGCCTCAGCGGAGGCGCTCGGGGAACCTCTGCACCGGGTACTTCTTCGACAGATCGTCCAGGATCTTCTCCAGCGCAGCCTGGCGTCTCTCCTCGTTCATGGTCTTCTCGATCGGGCTCTGGGCCTCGGCGAAGGTGAGCTGCCGCCCCTGCTCCTTCTTCTCGGTGCGGACGACATGCCAGCCGTAGACGCTCTTCACGGCGCTGCTGTGTGCGCCCGCCTCGAGGGAGAAGGCGGTCTGCTCGATGATCTCCGGGAGCCCCGTCAGCCGGTGGTGGCCCCGCTCCATCGCACCGAGGCTCCCGCCCTTGTCGCGCTCGGGGGCGAGTGAGTATTTCTTCGCCAGCTCAGTGAAATTTTCACCCTTCTTCAGCTTGGCGACGAGATCCTGCGCCTCCTTCTCGGTGGCCACCATGATGTGCGAGGCGGTGACCTTGTCCCCCTCCTGGTACTTGTCCTTGTTCTTATCGTATTCCGCCTGCAGCTCCTTCGCGGTGGGCTTCGCCTCCTCCTCCACGGCGCGGACCGCCTCCCGGATGAGGATCTCCCGGCGCGCCCTGGCCACCTCGCTCTTGACGCGATCGGTTTCCCCGAGCTTCTTTTCCTGGGCGTAGCGGAACATGAGGGCGCGGTGGATCATGCTCTGGAGGATCTCCGCCTTCCGGCTCTGGGCGATCATCTGAACGTTCTGCGGCAGCTGCTCGATGAAGCGGTCCAGGTCCCTGAGCGTGATGGGCTCTCCCGCCACCGTGGCGATGATCTCCTTCGATGAGTCGGGCTTCTGCGCTGGCGCCTGAGGGGCCGCGGGCGCGAGGGAAGGCACGGCGAAGACGAAGAAGAGAACGCCGAGGCTCCAGCGGAAAGCGCGCATGACTGAACTCCTTCGGGAGGGGGATGGCGGGCCGTCGGCCATTCGACTGCCCCCTAGGATAACAGAGGAGCCTCCAAAACTCTTCCCTCCCCGCGGGCGCCCGGCGCCCGACTCTGGAGGGTTGCGCTCTTATGGGGTTTCCTCCATCCGCTTGGGCCCGATGAGGAGCACGCACTCCCCTTTGATGGATTTGCCTTTGAGGCGCGCCGCGAGGTCCGCCGCCCGCCCGCGGAGGAACTCCTCGTACACCTTGGTCAGCTCCCGGGCCAGGGCGACGGGGCGCCCGGGCGCCCGGGCGGCCACCTCCCCGAGCGTCTTCGCCACCCGGTGGGGGGACTCGAAGAGGATGACCGTGCGCTCCTCCTCGAGCAGCGCCTGGAGGCGCCTCGCCCGGCGCTCCCCCTTGAGCGGCAGGAAGCCCTCGAAGACGAACCGGTCCGTCGGGAGGCCCGACCCCACGAGCGCCGCCATGACCGCCGAGGGGCCCGGGACCGGGGTCACCCTGACGCCCCGCTCGACCGCGGCCCGCACGACGCGGTAGGCCGGGTCGGAGACACCGGGGGTCCCCGCGTCCGAGACCACGGCGATGCGCGCGCCCTCCTCCGCGCGCCGGGCGAGTTCCTCGGCCCGGGCCGCCTCGTTGTGCTCGTGGTAGCTCAGGAGGGGTTTTTTGATGGCGAGGCGGGAGAGGAGCAAGCCCGTCCGGCGGGTGTCCTCGCAGGCCACGAGGTCGCACTCTTGGAGGATGCGCAGCTGGCGGGAGGAGATGTCCTCGAGGTTGCCGATGGGGGTGGCGACCAGATAGATCCCGGCCGGGAGCTCCTCCCCCTTCGGGGCTCCCCTTTGCCCTCTCTCCGGCATGGGCTCTCCTCTCGTCGGCCGGCCGCCCCGAGAAGAAAGCCGCCCCGGCCTAGGCCACCACGCCCTCGGCCCTGAGGCGGCGGATCTCCCCTTCTCCCTTCCCCATCTCTTTGAGGATCTCCTCCGTGTGCTGCCCCAGGAGAGGAGCGGGATGGCGGACGCCGCCGGGCGTCCCGGAGAGCTTGGGGGGAAACGCCAGCACCTTGATGCGCCCGGCCGCCGGGTGATCGACCTCGACCGCCATCTCCCGCGCGACGATTTGCGGGTGGCGGAACGTCTCGGCCATGTTGAGGATGGGTCCGCAGGGGATCTTGGCCGCATCCAGTATGGCGATCCACTCATCGCGCGTCTTCGTGACGAACACTCTTTCCAGCTCCTCGGCGAGCTGCCGGTACTTCTCCGTGCGGGAGGCGTTCTCGGCGTAGTCGGGATGGGTGAGGAGATCCTCCCGGCCGATGGCCTTGCACAGCCGCTTCCAGTTGTTTTGGTTGGCGGCGCCCAGGGTGATGTAGCCATCCTTGCACTTGATGGCCTGATAGGGGGCCGACATCTCGTGCGCCGAGCCGCGGGGGACGGGGATCTCCCCCGAGGGGAAGAACTGGGAGGTTTGCCAGATGGCGTAGCCGAGGCCGGCATCCGTCAGCGCCGTGTCGATCATCTGCCCCTGGCCGGTCTGCTGCTTGTGGATGTAGGCGCACAGGATGGAGAAGGCCGTGTAGAGGCCCGCGTTCAGGTCGCACAGGGGGACCGGGATCTTGATCGGCGGCCCGCCCGGCTCGCCGGTGAAGCTCATCAGGCTGGAAAGCCCCTGGGAGACGAGGTCGAACCCTCCCTTGTCCTTGAGAGGCCCGGTCTGGCCGTAGCCGGAGATGGAGGCGTAGATGAGGCCGGGGTTCGCCTTCCTCAGGTCTTCGTACCCGAGCCCGAGCTTTTTCAGGGTCCCCGGCCGGAGGTTCTCCACCAGGGCGTCGGCGCCGGCCGCCAGCTCCCGGAGGAGCGCCTGCCCCGCGGGGAGCTTGATGTTGAGGGCGAGGCTGCGCTTGTTGCGGTTGAGGTTCATGAAGCCGTGTCCCTCCCCGCCGGAGAAGTAGCGGCCGATGTGGCGCGAGAGGTCCCCCCCCTCGGGGTTTTCGATCTTGATGACGTCGGCCCCCATGTCCGCCAGCAGGGCCCCGCAGAAGGGCCCCGCCATGACCTGGCAGACCTCCAAGACGCGCATGCCCCGGAGGGCGAGCGGGCGGTCCTGGCTCATCGGCACCTCATCTCCCCTGGAACCGGGGAGGGCGCTTCTCGAGGAAGGCGGCGACGCCCTCTTGGAAATCCCGGGTGTCGAAGCAGGCGAACTGGCGGGCGGTCTCCTCCTCGGTGAGGCCCGAGAGGGCCGGGTCGCGGAGGATTTTCTTCACGAATCCCTTGTGCCAGAGGTGGACGAGGGGCGCCAGGGAGGCGACCTGCTCGGCGGCGTCGTAGGCGGCGCGCTCCACCTCCCCGTCCGGCACCACCCGCGCCAGGAAGCCCGCCTCCAGCATCTCCTGCGCCGAGAAGAGCCTCGCCGTCAGGAGCATGTCCAGCGTCCGCGCGGGCCCGATCGTCTGCACGAAGCGGCGCAGCTCCGAGTAGCCCGCCACCAGGCCCAGCTTCGCCACGGGCACCCCGAACCGGCTCGTCTCCCCCGCGATGCGCAAATCCGTCGCCGCCGCGAGCTCCACCCCTCCCCCCACGCACGCCCCCCGGATGAGAGAGAGGGTGGGCTTGGGGAAGGCGTCCACGGCGTCCAGCCCGACGAGGAAGCGCGCGGCGTACTCGCGCCCCTGGGCCGAGTTCGAGCGCTCCTTGGCGAAGCGCGAGATGTCCGCCCCCGCCGAGAAGGCCCGCTCCCCCGCGCCCCGGAAGACCACGTCGCGCGCCGAGGCGTCCGCCTCCAGCTCCGGCATGAGGCGCCCCAGCGCGGCCCACATCTCCAGCTCGATGGCGTTCATCCGCTCCGGGTGGTTGAGGGTGACGGTCGCCACCGCCCCCTCACGGCGAAGGAGGATCCTCCCTCCCGCAAGCGATTCCTCTGTCACGCCGAACGCCTCCACGCTCTGGGGGATGGGGCCGCGAAAGGACAAAGCCGGGCCTTATCCTAGCCCACCCGCCACCCCCCCGCCAGCCGGGAGGGAAGGGGGGCCGGCAAACCCGAAAACCCGCGAGGAGAGGCCCGGCGGCATGGGACCCCGGCCGGGATGGGGGTATCCTGCCCCTGGGCCGCGCGGAGGCGTGCGCGGCGAATCTCCTGAGGAGGGGGGTGTGCGCGATGGTGCTTGCGGCAAAGTCCGTTTTCTTGTTCTTGGTGGCGGGGCTGTGCGAGATCGGGGGCGGCTGGCTCGTCTGGCAGTGGTGGCGGAACGGGAGGAGCTGGGCGGTCGGCCTCCTCGGGGGGCTCGTGCTTCTCCTTTACGGGATCGTCCCCACCTACCAGCCCGCCCACTTCGGGCGGGTGTACGCGGCCTACGGGGGATGGTTCGTCGTGCTCTCCCTGGGCTGGGGCTGGAGCGTGGATGGAATCCCGCCGGACCGCTACGATCTCCTGGGCGGCCTCATCTGCCTCGCCGGGGTGGCCGTCATCATGTACGTGCCCCGGTAGGGGGGGCCGGCCACGGATCGGGGGGCTCTTGGCGAAGAGAGGGAGGCGCGGATGACGATCGCGGAGCAGTTGGCGGAGTTCGCCTCGCGGGCATCTTACGAGGTCCTCTCCGAGAGGGCCCGCCAGCAGATCAAGCTCTTGGTCCTCGACACCATCGGCTGCGCAATCGGGTCCCTGGCTGCCGAGCCCATCAGGCATCTGCGGGATCAGACGGAGGATTTCGGCGGGAGGGGGGTCTCGACCCTCATCGGGGGTGGCCGCACGGCGCCCGACCGAGCGGCCTTCTACAACGGGGCGCTGGTGCGCTACCTGGACTTCAACGACAGCTACATGGGCGCCGCCGGAACCTCGCATCCGAGCGACAACCTGGCCCCCGTCCTCGCCGCGGCGGAGTACGCGGACGCCAGCGGGCGCGACCTCATGGCCGCCCTCGCCCTCGCCTACCAGGTGCAGTGCCGGATGTGCGACGTGGCCCACACCGAGAAGCGGGGCTTCGATCAGCCCACGGCCGGCGCCTACGCCGTGGCGGCCGGCGCCTCGCGGGCGCTGGGGCTCGAGCCCGCGCGCGCCGCCCACGCCATCGCCATCAGCGGGGCCTCGAACAATCCCCTCTTCGTCACCCGGACGGGCAACATCTCCCACTGGAAGGGCTTCGCCTACGCCCACGGCGCCTTGAGCGCCCTCCACTCGACCTTCCTCGCCATGCGGGTGGTGACGGGGCCGCTCACGGTTTTCGAGGGAATCCACGGCCTGATGCAGGCCGTCTCGGGCCCCTTCGCGATCGACTGGGGCCGGGAGAACCTGGAGAAGGTCCTCTCCGTCTGCGTGAAGAAGTACAACGCGGGGGTCCACTCCCAGACGGCGATCGAGGCGGCGCTGGAGCTGAGGGAGGAGGGAGGTTTTTCCGCCGGGGAGATCGAGCGGGTGGAGGTCGAGCTCTACGAGCGGGCGTACAACATCATGGGGGGCGGGGAGTACGGCGGGAAGCACGAGATCCAGAACAAGGAGACGGCCGACCACAGCCTGCCCTACGTGGTGGCGGCGGCGCTCCTGGACGGCCAGGTCATGCCCCCGCAGTATGAGATGGAGCGGATTCTCTCCGGCGACGTGCAGGCTCTCCTGCGCCGGGTGGGCGTCGCGAAATCCGCCGACCTCACCCAGCGCTATCCGGCGGAGTCGCCCGTCCGGATGCGGATCGCCTTGAAGGGAGGCGCGGTCCACCAGAAAGAGAAGCCCCACTACGAGGGCTTCTTCGCCCGCCCCATGCGCTGGGAGACCGTCGTCCGGAAGTTCGAGGCCCTGGCCGCGCCCCACGCCGACCCCTCCCTCCGCCAGGGGATCGCCGACGCCTGCGCCCGCCTGGAGGCCATCCGGGCGCGGGACCTGACAGAGCTTCTGGCGCGGGTCAAAACCCCGAAAAAATAGCCGGAAATCAACCCGTTTCCCCGCCCGCGGGGGCGGGCCATCTTCTTTCCTTGACTCCGTACCCAGGTACGGGATCTAGGCTTCTCTCTCGGGGCTGCGGGAGGAGCCCGCGGCCGGTTTGGAAGGAAGGAGGACAGAATGGCCGGAACGCAGAGAGAGGTCGTCGTCTACACTTCGAGCACCTGAGTGCCCTGCAAGGCCGTGAAAGAGTTTCTTTCACATCACGGAATCTCCTTTCGAGAGCGCGTCGTGGACAAGGACCCCGGGGCGGTCCAGGAGGTCTTCGAGAAGACGGGGAGGCGGGCCACGCCGGTCATCCTGATCGGGGGAGAGGCCGTGGTCGGCTTCGACCGGGGCGTGCTCCAGGCGCTTTTGGGGATCGGGGCGTGAGCCTTGAGGGGAGGCACCTCTTCTGCCCGGGCTGCGGGACGGACATCCCCGTCCCGCGGGACGCGAGGCCGGGCGACCTCATCGAGTGCGAGAGCTGCGCGGGCGTCCTCTTCCGCCTCGTCGAGGAGGGCGGGCGCGAGGCCCTGCGCCTGGTGCAGCGGGTCTCCTGTCCCGCCTGCGGGGAGCGGATTCCGGTGGGCGACGACACGCCGGAGGGAACGATCCTATGCCACGGGGGGGCCTCCTTCCGGCTCAGGAAGGAGTTCGGGGCGTTTGCCCTGGAGCCCCGCGATGGGGAGAGGCCCCTCTGCCGAGCCGCCGCGCCGAAGGCGGGGGAATAAGGAGATGGCCGGGAGAGCGCCCAAGGCGGAGAGGGGAGCTCCTGCGGCGTGCCCGGGGTGCGGGGAGGCCGGCATCGAATGCCTCGGGTCCAGGCGGGTGCCCAACCCCAAGGTGACGCTGACCAGCCTCGTGAGGCCGGAGCACCGCGGAGAGTTCCCGTCCGGGCCGGTTTTCTTCTGCGTCCAGCGGGAGTGCGACACGGTGTACTTCGGCGCCGAGGGGGGCCAGATCAAGAAGGATCAGCTCTCGGTCGGCGTGTGGCAGAAAGAGGAGTCGAGGGACATCCCCGTATGCTACTGCTTCGATTACTCCGCAAGGGACATCGCGGAGGACGCGGGACGCAACTCGCCGCCGGAGATCCCCCACATCATCCGCGGCAAGATCGAGGCGGGGGAGTGCCAATGCGAGATCAAGAATCCACAGGGGGCCTGCTGCCTGGGAAACGTGGCCTATTGGGTGAAACGGGGCGGATGATCGCCGCGCCCTGGTCCGCGGCCCTGCTCGCCGCCGCCCTAGCCGTTCTCCCGCTCAGCGGCCCCGGCCGCGCGGGGGGCGCCGACTCGCAGGCCGGAGAGGCGCGCGCGCCGGGCGGGGGGCGGCTCCTGCTCGTGGCGGGCGACCCTTCACGCAGCCTCGCGGGCTTCACGGCTCGCGACCGCTCGGGGAGGAAGGTCGCCTTCGCCTCCGGGGAGGAGGGGCATCCCCTCACCGTGGTCAGCTTTTTCGCCACCTGCTGTTGCGTCCATTGCAAGCGGGAGCTTCGGGAGTTGAGGACACTCGAGGAATCCTTCCCATCGCTGCGCGTCCTCCTCGTTTCGCTGGACGCGGCCATGACGCCGGCGGTGGCCTCCTTCGTCGAGGAGGCGGGGCTCAGGGCACCCCTCGTCCACGACGATGCGGGCTCGGTCTACGCCGCCTTCGGGATGGAGCAGCTTCCCCAGACCTACGTGCTGGACCGGAGGGGCCGGATCCTGATCGATGGCCGCCGCTTCGGCGAGGGCGCCGAGGTCCCCTCCTGGACAAGCCCGCAGGTGGCAGCCCTCCTTCGGAGGGCGGAGCGGGGCGAGCCTTTGGGGCTTCCGGGGGCGCCGAGGGACTGAGTTGCACATGCCTTATGCGCCGCAGGCCGGGAGGATCCTCGAAGCAGTGGAATAGTTGCCTCTCGGTCTTGTTCTTCGGTTCGAGAGAGGAACGGCGAAGCCGCCTAGCGAAATCATTGGGGGAGTTCTTGTGGGCCACCGATCGGGGAAGCCGTCCATGAAGGAGGGGAGCAGGGGCTATCTCGCCGCGGCCTTGGGCGCTTCGTGCTGCGTCCTGCCGCTCGCATTGCTGGCCTCGGGCCTGGGCGGTAGCGTCCTCACCGTCTTTCTGGTTCGCTACAAGGCCTACCTGATGACGGCGGCCGGGGCGGCTCTTCTGTTCGCGTGGGCGCACTACGCGCGAGACGCCGGGCGGTGCGCCTCTCAGATGTGCGAGGTCGCAGGCGGGCGGCTCCGCAAGTGGATGCTCGGGGCGAACACGGCCCTCGTGGTTTTCTTTTTCCTGATCAACTACACCCCGCTGGGAGCGCCGTTTGGGGTGAATGTGGTGGGGGAGGGGGTTCTCCAGGCGGGGGCAGCCCTTCCGGGCGGCGGCCCCGTCGCTGAGGCGGGATCGGGAGACGTCCCGTCCGCTCGCTCGGACGGGGCGACCCGGTTGGAGCGGCTGGCCCTCCGGGTGGAGGGGATGACCTGACCCTTCACCTGACCGCAACTGGTCGCAGGGGCCCTGGAGGGGCTCCCGGGAGTGAAGGTCTT
>CAYMWZ010000065.1:0-12826 GCA_964394385.1 uncultured Nitrospinaceae bacterium
CGCCATGTCGGGCGCGATCATGCCCGCCCCCTTCGCCATCCCCCCCAGCCGGACTCTCCCTCCCGGAAGCTCGATCTCGAGGGCGAACTCCTTGGGACGGGTGTCCGTGGTCAGGATGGCCTCGGCGGCGGCGCGCCCGTTCGCGGGCGAGAGGCCCCCGACCAGGCCGTCCAGCGCCCGCTCCATGATCCCGACCGGCAGGCGGGCCCCGATGAGCCCGGTGGAGCACATGACCACCTCGCGGGGAGCGCAGCCCAGCCGGGACGCCGCCGAGGCGGTCAGCCGCTCCGCATCCTCAAGGCCCGCCTCGCCGGTGCAGGCGTTGGCGTTGCCGCTGTTGATCAGGATCGCCCGGAGCGGGGCCTTCCCCACCCGCTCCCGGCACAGGAGGACCGGGGCCGCGCACACCCGGTTGCGGGTGAAGACCCCCGCTGCCTCGGCCGGTGGGTCGAAATGGAGGAGGGCCATGTCGGGGCGGCCGGATTCTTTGATCCCCGCCGTGGCGGCCGCGGCGCGCACCCCCCCGGCGGCGCAGACGCCGCCCGCCGCCTCCCGGAGAAAGGCCTCCTCGCTCACATCCAAAACCCCGGATGGGCGAGACCCTGGGTCTCCGGGAGGCCCAGCATCAAGTTCATGTTCTGGACCGCCGCGCCGGAGGCGCCCTTGACCAGGTTATCGATCGCGGTGACGAGGACATAGCGCCCCGTGCGCTCATCGAGGGTCAAGCCGATGTCGAGAAAATTGCTACCGGCCACCTGGCTCACGTCCGGGAACGCGCCCTCCGGCATGAAGCGGATGAAGGGCTCGCCGTCGTAGAAGTCCCGGAGCGCCTGCCGGGCCCGGCCGGCCGTGGCCCCCGGCTGGGCGTCGGCGTAGATGGTCGAGAGGATCCCCCGCGTCATGGGGACGAGGTGGGGGGTGAAGGAGACGCGCACGGGCCCTCCCGCCGCGGCGGAGAGCTCCTGCTCGATCTCGGGGGTGTGGCGGTGGGTCGCCACGCCGTAGGCCCTGAAGCGCTCGTTCACCTCGCAGAACTGAAGCTCGAGGTCTGCCTTCCGGCCCGCCCCTGAGACGCCCGACTTGGCGTCGATGACGATCGAGGAGGGCCGGATAAGGCGGCTCTTCAAGAGGGGATAGAGGGCGACGATCGCGCCCGTGGGGTAGCACCCCGGGTTCGCCACCAGGCGCGCCTTGCGGATTCGTTCGCGGTGGAGCTCGGGGAGCCCGTAGACCGCCTGGGAGACGCGCTCGGGGCAGGCGTGGGAGGTCTTGTACCAGGCCTCGTAGACCGAGAGGTCTTGCAGGCGGAAGTCGGCCGAAAAATCCACCACGCGGGCGCCCCGCTCCAGGAGGTCCGGCACGGAGGTCATCGCCACCCGGTGGGGCAGGCAGCAGAAGACGAGGTCCATCCCCTCGCAGAGGGAGGGCTCAAACTTCTGGAACTTTCCCCGCACGACGGAGGCGAGGGCGGGGAAGACCTCCCCCGCCTCCTTGCCCGCGTAGGTCTCGGAGGTCAGGGCGCCGAGCGCCACGCCCCCGTGGGAGGCGAGCAGGCGCAGCAACTCGAAGCCTGTGTAGCCCGTGGCCCCCACCACGGCGGCCCGGAACATGGATGAACCCTCCCCCTCGGAGGACAGGGCGCGAGCGAGGCGCGTGGAATTTTAACGCTTGGAGAACTGGAAGCTCTTCCGGGCGCCCTTGCGGCCGTATTTCTTCCGCTCTTTGACGCGCGAGTCGCGCGTGATGAGGCCCGCCTTCTTCAAGAGGGACCGGAAGGAGGCGTCGACGCCGAGGAGGGCCTTCGAGATCCCGTGCCGGACGGCGCCCGCCTGGCCCGAGAGGCCGCCCCCCTCCACCGTGGCGCGCACGTCGTAGCGGCCCCAGGTCCCCGTCAAGTCGAAGGGCTGCTTGATGAGCATCAGGGAGGTGTCGCGCAAGAAATACTCGTCGACCGGAGTGTTATTGATGAGAATCCGCCCATCGCCCGGGAGCATCCAGACGCGCGCGACGGATGTCTTCCGCTTGCCCGTTGCGTAGTAGGTGGTTGGGGTCGCCATGATGCGGTTTCCGCTGATTCCCTCTTTTGATGCCGCCCTCGCCGGCCGGGCCTATTCGAAGGAGATGGCCTCGGGCTTCTGGGCGGCGTGGGGGTGCGCCTCGCCGGCGTAGACCTTGAGCTTCTGGAACATGGCGCGTCCGAGCTTGGTCTTCGGGAGCATCCCCCGGACCGCCGCCTGCACCACCCGCTCCGGGTGGGTCGCCAGCACCCGCCTCGCCGTCACCTCCTTGAGGTGGCCGGGATATCCAGAGTGCCGGTAGTATTTCTTCTGATCCAGCTTCCGCCCCGTGAGGAGGACCTTCTCGGCGTTGACGATCACCACGTAGTCCCCCCCGTCCACGTGGGGGGTCCAGTCCGGCCGGTGCTTGCCCCGAAGCAAAACGGCCACCCGGGAGGCCAGCCGGCCGAGGGTTTGGCCCTTCGCGTCCACGAGCACCCACCGCCGCCCCGCGGCGGCCTCCTCCTTGGTGGGCATGGCCGTCGACCGATACATTCTCACCCCACGACTCCTTGGCCCGCCCCTTGCCGGGCGCTCAAGGCCTCTCCCTCCTCCGCCGCCTCGGCGGAACCCTCATTTAAAGCCCCAAAGGCCGATCCCTGTCAACTGCGGCAGGCGGTCCACCGAAAGCGGGGCCCGCAGCCCCATTCTTCACAGCTTGTAGACCTTCCCATCGCTGGGGAAGCCCTTGAAGGCGTTGCGCGTGTCGATGATGCAGTCCGAGCGGGCGCGGATGAGGGCGAGGTCGAGCTCCCCGTGGTTGGCCAGGAGGACCACGCAGTCGGCCTCCTCGAGGACCTTCGTATCCAGGGGCCGCGAGCCGTGCCGTTCCCCCCCGGCCTCGACCCTGGGGACGTGCGGGTCGTGGTAGCTCACCCGCGCTTCAAGACGCTCCAAAAGATGCCACACGTCCAGCGCCGGGCTCTCCCGCGTGTCGCCCACGTCGGCCTTGTAGGCCACCCCCACCAGGAGCACCCGCGCCCCCTTGAGGGCCTTGCCGCGGTCGTTCAAGGCCTTCACCACCAGGTCCACCACAAACTGCGGCATCCGGGCGTTCACCTGGCTCGCCAGCTTGATGAACTGCGCCTCGAACCCCACCTGCCGCGCCTTCCAGGAGAGATAGACCGGATCGATCGGGATGCAGTGGCCCCCCAGCCCGGGGCCCGGGTAGAACGCCATGAACCCGAAGGGCTTCGTCTTGGCCGCCTCGATCACCTCCCATATGTCCACCCCCAGGCTGTGGCACATCCGCGCCAGCTCGTTCACCAGGCCGATGTTCACGCTCCGGTAGGTGTTCTCCAGGAGCTTCACCATCTCGGCCACGCGGGGAGAGCTCACGGGGACGATGGCCTCGATGCAGTTGGCGTAGAGCGCACAGGCCACCTCGGTGCACCGTGGCGTCACGCCCCCCACCACCTTGGGGATGTTGCGGGTGCTGTAGCGCGGGTTCCCCGGGTCCACCCGCTCGGGAGAGAAGGCCAAGTAAAAATCCTCCCCCACCCGGAGGCCGTTCTGGGAGAGCGCCGGGAGGAGCGCCTCCTCGGTCGTGCCCGGGTAGGTCGTGCTCTCGAGGACGTAGAGCTGGCCCGGCCGCTGGGCCTCCACAATCGACCGCACCGCTCCCTGGACGTAGGAGAGATCCGGGTCCCCCGATTTGCTCAACGGGGTGGGGACGCAGATATTGACCGTCTGGACTTGGGAGAGGATGGCGGGGTCGCCCGTCAGCTCGAGCCGCCCGGTGTCGAGGGCTTCCTTGACTTCCCCGTCCGAGACGTCGGTGATGTAGGAACGGCCCTGCCGCAGGGCCGCGACCCGCGACGGATCGGTCTCGAGCCCCACCACGCGGTAGCCCGCGCGCACGAACTCCAGCGTCAGGGGCAGCCCAACGTACCCCAAACCCATCACGCACGAGAAAACGCGCCGGCCGCGAATGTCTTCCAGCAAGGACATGGGATTCCGTTTCCGAGAACCAAGGCCCCAGGGGCGGAAAAAGGTCTCTTTTTAATCCCCGGCCCCAAACCTGTCAACGCAGGCAGAGGGACCCCGCCCCCCAGCGGCCGGTCTATCTCTTCCCCGGGCCGCCGAGCTCCTTCTGGATCATCTCTTTGAACTCGCCCTGGAGCTCTCTCTGACGGGCAGGAGAGATGTAGGGGTCCGTCGTGCCAAACATAAGGAAGTTGACCACCGAGTCCAAGGTGACGCTCTGGACGGCGGTGAACAAAAGGGCGGCGAAGGCGCACACCGCCACCAACGCGGCGATCACTCTCCACCGCCATTCCCTCCGCCTGGGCCGCCGGCCCTGGGATCTTTTCCGCCGCGGCGGCGAGGCGGCCTTCTCCCCCTGGGGTTCCTCCGCCGGCGGGCGGGCATCCTCCCGCCGCCGCCGCCGCCGCCGCAGCCCCTTGGAGGGGCTGGAGGAGAGAGAAATCCCTCCCGGCTGAACCGAGTCGTCCGGGGGGCGGGGAGTGGTTTCCATGCTCAGGCTCCGCTCTGGTGAGGGCCAGTTTCCCCTCCCAAAAGAGGGTTTCCCTCCAACCGATTGTTTTTGGGAGTATACCGGCTGTCCGCTGGGGCGGCAAGAAACCTTTCGGCCCCGAGGGGGCACTACGCCTCGAATTCCGATTCCTTCATGAAATCAATTGATTATTCCTCTACAACTCTTGTAAAATGAGAGGTTCGTCGGGAAGCAGACGGAGAGGGCTAGGTTAGCGAGAAATTTTGGATCGTTGAGGGATAACCGTGAACCGCTCGGGCCGCAGCATCGCAGCTGCCGCGTTCCTCCTCCTCGTGATCTCCGGCGGGGCGAGGCTGGAGGAGATGCGCTACGCAAGCGCTTCGCCCACTGAAGACCCAAAGAATCAAATCATTACGGATGCGATCCCATCCCAAGGCCCCACCAAGTCGGGCCACTTCCGCGGGCTGAGGAGCGCAGACCTCGACGGGGATGGCCTGCCCGAGCTCATCTCGGCGAACGCCCTCACGGGAGAGATCCACATCTGGCCCGGCCGCAAGATGGAGGGCTGGGGCGAGCCCGTCGTGCTCCGGACCGATGCGGACGTCCGGGCCTTCGACATCGCCGACCTCGACGGCGACGCCCGCCTGGACATCGTCGCCGCCCTGCGGGGCGGTGGCAAAGATGGCATCGTTATCTGGAGGAACCTCGGCAACTTGCGCTTCCGCAAGGTGGAGGGCCCCGGGAAGGGGGAGGTGTACTCCGACATCTTCGCTGTCGACCTCAACTTCGACGGGCGGGCGGACCTCGTCGCCACCAAGGAGGAGCAGGGCGCCAAGGGAGGCATCCGAATCTGGGTGAACCTCGGGACGGAGAAGTGGCAGCCCGGCCCCGCGCCCAAGGCCGAGGGGCCCTTCCACTCTGTCTTCGTGGCAGACCTCAACCAGGACGGCCTTCTCGACATCGTCGCGGCCGGCGAGGGCCCCACCGGGGGGCTTCGGGCCTGGATCGGCAAGGACAAGGACCTCAAGTGGGGAGAGCCCAACGTCCTCGCCCAAGGCAACTTCTGGAGCGTCTCGATCCAGGACCTGAATGGGGACGACATCCCCGACATCCTCGCCACCGGACGGGAGACCGGTATCCAGGTCTGGCAAGGCCTGGGCAAGGGGGCCTTCAACCGGATGGCCAGCCCTACCGCGGCGGGCAGCTTCTATCGCGCGGCGGGGATCGACCGGGACGGGGACGGCCGGATCGACATCGTGGCCACCACCATGGACGGAAAGGGCCTTCGCTTCTGGCGGCAGGACCCCGCCCTGGGGTGGGTGGCCCAGCGGTTCCTGCCCGAGGCGGGGCTCTTCCGCACCCTCATCGTAGCCGACCTCGACGGGGACGGCCGCCTCGACCTGGGGGCGGCCACCCACGGGGAGGGAATCGCCGTCTGGCCCGGCTTCGGCAAGAGCCTCCGCCCCGCCCCCGGGGAGGAGCTGGCCAAGCACAACCTTCCCCTCATCCCCGGTACCCGCATGCCCGATCCCCCCTCGGCCCGCGCCGAGGCCCCCTCCGCCCCGGAGCGCATCCCGGGGGCCTTCCCCGATAAGCGCCTCCCCGGCGAGTACATCATCGGGGCCGGGGATGTGCTCGACATCGTCATCTGGCAGGGCCTCAAGGCCGAGGTGCGGAAGGTGCAGGTGAGCGAGCGGGGGCTCATCAGCTTTGGCTACCTCGACAACGTCCAGGCGGCGGGCCTGACCGTCAAGGAACTGGACGACGTCATCACCTCCCAGTTGGCCCAGTTCATCAAGAGCCCCCGGATCGACGTGAACGTCGCGACCTTCGGGAGCAAGGTCGTCCGCGTCATGGGCTCGGTCGCGCGCCCCCAGACCTACAGCATGGCGCGCACGATCACCATGCTGGACTCTATCCTCCTCGCCGGCGGCCACCTCACCGCCACGGCCGACCGGCCGGGGGGGGACCTCGCGCGGGTCACCCTGCAGCGCGAAGGCAGGACGAGGTCGGTGAACCTCCTGCGCTTCATCTCGGGCGGGACGGGAGAGGCGGAGAACCCCATCCTCCAGGACGGCGACCTGGTGTTCGTCCCCGAGACGAGCGCCGAGCTGGTCGAGCAGAAGCGCGTCTTCGTATTCGGCGACGCCAAAACGCCCGGCGTCTATCCCCTGACCTTCAACATGCGGGTGCTGGACGCCGTCGCCAAAGGGGGCGGGTTCACGGAGTTCGCCCTCCGGGATGAGATCCGCATCATCCGCGGCGACCCGGAGCGGCCCGAGATCATCCTCGCCGACCTCAAGGCCATGCTGCAGCGCGGCGACCGGCGGGGGAACCACCTCCTCCGGCCGAACGACGTGGTTTACATCCCCCGGAGCATCATTGGGGACCTCCAGGAATTCGTGAAGCAGGTGACTCCGATCCTGGAATTCCTCCTCTTCCCCGCGCGTTTCCGGGATGTTTACGCGCTCAACACCAATGTTCTAAAATTCGACGTGGGGGGGCCGAGCGCCGCGAAGGCCGCCCAGGAATCGGAGGGCACCTTCACCCCCGGCGCGACCGTCGTCCAAGTCAGGTGATCCGCCATGGGCCAGTATGACATCAACCTCAGGGATTACTGGCGGATCATCCGCAAGCGCAAAATCATCATCATCTTCACCACGCTGGTCCTGACCTTCTTCAGCTTCATCTTCGCGAAAATGAACGAGCCTCCCCCGATCTACTCGGCCTCGAGCGCCGTGCGCATCGAGCAGAATGTCGCCCTCTCGGGCCTGGTGGCCGACTCCGCGGCCATCGGCCAGTTCCAAGAGATCGCCACGCAGACGGCCGTCATCCGGAGCTACCCGGTGATGGAGCGCGTCTCCAAGGAGCTGGGCATGGTGGACAAGTCGCTCACCTCCGAGGAGATCTCCAAAAACAGCCGTCTGGTCTCCGTCATCAACGGCGTCGCCGGGCAGGTGCTGACGAGCCAGGTGGGCGACACCAACATCATCTCCATCACGGTCACCTCGGGCGACGCGGACCAGGCGGCCCGGATGGCAAACACCATCGCCGCGGTCTTCCGGCAGTTCGACTACGAGGCCCGCAACCAAACCGTCTTGAGGCAGCACGAATTCATCAAAGCCCAGCTCGAGAGCAGCGAGACCCGCCTCAAGGATGCCGAGAAACGCATCAAGGACTTCAAGGAGGAGCAGAAGTTTCTCTCCATCCAGGTCGAGGCCACCACCCTGGCGCGGGGGGTCGAGCGGGGGCAGGAGCTCGTCTCCGAGCTTAGGAAAAATCTCGACAGGGTCCGCAGCGCCATCGAGCAGATCCGCAACATCCGGGATCTGCGGGCCGGCAAGACGGAGCGGGTCCCGGTGGACGACATCGACCCCGGCCTCGCCCGGCTCAACAACCAGCTCGTGGAACTCCAGGTCCAGCGGGACACCCTGCTTCAGGAATTCACCCTCCAGCACCCTGCGGTGCAGGACGTCATGGTCCAGATCAACAATTCCGTGCGCCAGATGCTCGTCGTGCTCGAGGGCCGGGAGAAAACCCTGGCCGAGCTTCTGCAAGTGCGGGAGAAGGAGCTGAGCACCCTCGACAACCGCAACAAGAACATCCCTGAACTCTCCCTCCAGCTCCAGCGGCTCGAGCGCCAGATGGGCACCAACCAGGAGGTCCACAACCTCCTCCGCCAGAAATTTGAAGAGGTGAGCATCAGGCTGGCCGGGACCCAGCATCTCGTCCGCATCGTGAAACCCGCCTTCCGGCCGTTCGTGCGGGACAACCCCCCGCAGGTTTTCCTGAACTCCTTTGTCGGCGCTCTGCTGGGGCTTGTCGTGGGTCTCGTCTTCGCGCTCGTGCTCGAGACCATGGACACCTCCATCGGGGCCATCGAGGACGTGGAATCCTACCTTCAGGTGCCGGTCCTCGGCGTGATTCCGGTTCTCGACAACGAGGAACTCGAGCGGCAATACGTCGAGAGCAACCCCGAACGCGCCGGCCGCTTCTCCTCCGACATCTACGGGCGACTCGTCTCCCACTTCGTCCCGCGGTCGCCCATCGCCGAGGCCTACCGCTCCTTCCGCACCCAGATGGAGTTTGTCTCCCTCGAGAAGGGCGGCAACATCTTCATCATAACGAGCAGCACCCCGGGCGAGGGCAAGACCACCACCGCGATCAATTTCGCCATCACGTGCGCCCAGACGAACAAGCGCACTCTCCTCATCGACGCCGACATGCGCAAGCCGGTCATCTACCGCATCTTCGGCATCGACCGCGAGCCAGGCCTGACGGACACTCTCCTCGGCAACTACGGCTGGGGAGATTGCGTCCGCACCATGACCGACATCATGCTCGGCAAGTTCGACATGGAAGACATCATGCTGACGCCGGGCCTGGACAACCTGAACCTTCTCACCTGCGGAAACATCCCCCCCAACCCCTCCGAATTGCTCAACTCCGGCCGGATGACGCAATTCCTCGAGGAGATCCGCAACGAGTTTGACGTCATCGTCATCGACACGCCCCCCCTGCTGCCCGTGACGGACGCGGCCGTCCTGGGGGCACGCGTGGACGGATGCGTCCTCGTCTACAGGGTCGGGGCCATCGCCCGCGGCGCGCTCAAGCGCGCCAAGATGCAGCTCGACAACGTGCGGGCGAACGTCTGGGGGGTGGTGCTCAACTCCATGCGCGCCGAGACGAGCCCAGACCTGGACGCGTTCCGCTACCAGTCCACCTATTACTACGGCGGCTATGCCGAGCAGGCGGACGAGGACAGGGCCCTGGATCTGCCCTTCTACCAGCGCTGGTACCGCCGGGCGCAGGCGCTCGTCTCCTCCCCTGGCCGGGAGGACGTCCGCGAAGAGACCTCCACCGTGGGGCGAATCCTGGGCGCCATCCTCATAGTGCTTTCGGCTTCGCTGGTCGCGGTGGGCTTCGCCTGGCAGGGCGGGATGGAGCTGCCCCTCGCGGGTTCGATCCTGAGAAAGTACGAAAGCGTGGGGCTCCCCCCCCGGGACTCCCTCCTGCCGCTCGATGACCTCTGGAGGAGGACCCAGGAGACGGCCGCAAGGCCCGCTCCCGCCGCCCAAACCCCGCAGGGCGCCCCCCCGCCGGAGGAGAAAAAGAGCGAACCTCCGCCGGGCGCCAGATCCCCGGCCCGGCCGGATTCGGGCGCCTCTCTGTTTGACCTCCGCAGGGAGTCCTTGTGGACCCTGGCCGCGGGCGCTCCCTCCCCGGAGGAGGCGCTCTCCGAATCCGCCGCCAGGCGCAGGGCAGCCATCCGGCTGGCCGGCCAGACGACCGGGCAGGGCTTCCTGACGCCCGAGGAGGCCAAGCGGCCCTTCGGGATCAGCTTCAGCGTCAACCGCCACCATGAGACCACGCGGAGGCAATTGGAGCGTCTCCGCGGGGCTGGCCTCTCGCCCGCATACGTTCCCGTCCGCTACCCGGGAGGCACCCTGGAGCGGGTCTTCTTCGGCGCCTTCGGCACCCGGGAGGAGGCGGAGCGCTTTCTCAAGGAGCGGATCCTCTCCCTCGCGCTGCCAGAGGAGCGCCCCTTCGTCGACCGCTTCCCCTACGCTCTGGAGGTGGCCCGCGAACTCGCTCCTGGCGAGGCCGATGTGATCCGGGTTATCGTGAAGGCGGCCAGCCTCCATCCCTACTTCGAGGAGTCCGGGAAGGGGCGGGGCCGGATGGTCGTGGGGGCCTTCCGCTCGCCCTCGGAGGCCGAGGTGGCTGCCTTTCTCCTGCAACGGGAGAGAATCGCCTTCCAGCTCGTCACCCGCTAGCGCGCGGGCCGCGCCCCAGGAGCCCGGCACATGGCTCAGTCCAGGACAATGGGAGCCTTCGGGGACAGCCGGACCCTCGTCCCCCTCCTCATCGTCGTCGGGATATTGGGCCTCTCGCTCCTTCTGGCCTTCTCCCTGACCCAAACCTCGGCCTTCCTCGTTCTGGGGGGGATGCTCGGCGTCATCCTCCTCGGCGCGAGCTTTCTAAGCCCGCCATTCGGCGTCGCCATCCTCGTCATGTCCATGCTGCTCTCGCCCCAATTCGGGGCCGGCGGGCTGGGCGGCGCCGGGGTCGAAACCGGAAGGGCGGTCGTCATCCGCCTGGACGACGTCCTCAACGTCATCCTCTCGCTCGCCTGGTTCGCGCGCACCGCCGTCCACAAAGACCTTGGCCTCATCCGCCAAAATCCCCTCAACCGCCCGATCGCCTTCTACGTCGTAAGCTGCATCATCTCGACCGTCATCGGCTTCATGGCGGGAAACGTGAAGGGGTTGGTGGGAGGGTTTTTCGTCATCCGCTACATCGAATATTTCGTCATCTTTTTCCTCGCCATCAACTTCATCAACTCTGTCGCGATCATGCGCCGCTTCATGAATCTCGCAATCTTCACCTCGGTGCTGGTCGCCTTGTACGGCATGTACCAAATTCCCCTGGGCATCCGGGTCTCGGCCCCCTTCGAAGGGCCACAGGGGGAGCCGAACACCATGGGCGGCTACCTTCTGCTGCTCATGTGCATGGCGGGCGGCCAGCTCCTCTTCGCCCGGGGCCTCCGTCCGATCCTCGGCTGGTCGGCCTACCTCTTCATGCTCTTCGTCCCGCTTCTCTTCACCGGAAGCCGCGCCTCCTGGCTGGGAATTCCGGCGTCCCTCGCCGCCTTCTTCATCCTCTCGCACCGGAAGAAAGAGATCGCCATCGCCACCCTGCTGCTCGCGGTGTCGGGCGCCTTCATCCTCCCTCAGTCGGTCAAGGAACGCATCCTGTTCACCTTCCAGCAAAGAGAACAGTTCCAGGCAAAGCAGGTCCAGATCGGGGGCCTGCGGCTCGACACCTCGACAAGCGCCCGGCTCGAAAGCTACCAGGTCTCGCTCGACGGGTTCCGGCAGAAGCCCATCTTGGGCTGGGGCGTCACGGGCTTCGTCTTCATCGACTCCCAGTATGTCCGCACCCTCGCCGAAACGGGCCTGGTCGGGATGGTGGCCTTTCTTTGGCTGACCTGGGGCTATTTCCAGTGCGGCCGGGCGGCCATGCGCGCGGCGCCCGACCGCTTCCAGCGGGGGATCGCCATCGGATACCTCGCGGGGCTGGCCGGCCTGTTGATGCATGCGGTCGGCACCAACACTTTCATCATCCTCCGCATCATGGAGCCGTGGATGCTCTTCACCGCCATGGTGGTCCGGATCCCTGGGATATACGAAGAGCGCCAGAAGCGATGGGAAGAGATGGAGGCGGCCGGGGAGGTTCCCGCCCCCGCGGAGCCCTCCCCCCCCGAGGCCCCTCCGGAGGGGGAGATCCCCCCCTCCGAGGAGAAGTTTGAGAAGAAACTCTCCGAATACGAGCGGTTCCTGGAGCGCGAGCGTATCGAGATGGAGCGCCGCGCCATCGAGGCCCAGCGCAAAGAGGTGGACCTCCCCGAGTTCCGCAAGCGCATGGCCGCAGAGTCGGCCAAGCCTCCCGCGCCTGGGGGCAACGGCGCCGCCTCGGCGCCCCAAAGCCAGGCGTTCCGGAAGGTGCCCCGCAACGTCGACCTGATCCGCCAGTCCCCCTCGAAGCCGTTCGAGCGGCGGCGCAGCTGAGCCGGGCGCGCGGCGCTCAGGCGGCCGAGGGCGGCCCCACCCCCCGGCCCGGCGCCGCGGGAAACCCGATCAGCGCCCGGAAGGAGAGCGCCCAGAGGACCGCGGGGCCCAGCAGCTTCGAGGAGCGCAGCAGGTCAGGGAGGAGGCCGGGGCCGGTCCAGAGGCTGTGGGGGTAGTGCTCGACCCCTGAGAGGAGGAGGGCCAGGAGGAACAGGCCCGCCTCGCCCCGCCCCGCCCGCGGCGCCCGCTCGAAGGCGGCGACGAGGAGCGGGACGATCACCCAGGCGAGGTGGTGCTCTTCGCTGAAGGGCGAGATCATCCACACCGTCAAGAACAAAAAACCCACCCAGAGCCAGCGGCCCTCCTCGGGCGGGCTCCGGCGGGAGAAGATGGCCCAGAGGCTGGCCAGGGTCACGGCCCCCGCGAGCAGGGTGTAGACGGCCCCCGCGACCGAGGGCCCCGCCCGGGGGAGCAGGGTCCGCGCCAGGAGGCCGTTCAAGGAGTAGTTCGTGGGATCCGGGTTCAGGCCCCCGCCCAGGTGGGCGGCCAAAAACTGCAAGTACGAGACGACCGCCTGATGGCCGAAGACGGCCAAGACCCCGCCCAGCCATACGAGCCCGAAGAGGGCGACGGCCCCGGCTCCCCGCCCGAGCCGGCCGGCCAGAGCCAAGAAGACGATGACGGCCCCCAGCTGGATCTTGACCCCCCCCCAGGAGGAGCGCCAGGAGGCCCGCGGCCGCGCT